>CAYMOO010000007.1:6588-9946 GCA_964392185.1 uncultured Gammaproteobacteria bacterium | reverse complement strand
AAGTTAACTCTGCTGAAAGGGGGTGAGATATATGGTAAATCTCAGATTATCTTCACCATTAGCAAGGATGTTATATCGTCCGCTGATGTGGGACGATGAGGAGGAAGGGCAGTGGCCGGAAATAACACTCACTGAAGGGCTTGATGTGTACGAAGACGAAGAATCGGTGATCGTTAAAGCGGTCGTTCCGGGTGTACCGGAAAATCAGGTAGAGGTGACCTTCGAAAATGGCGTGCTTTCTATAAAGGCTCGTACCGAAGATACGGAAGAAGAAAAGAAAAAGAAAAAAGTAGTCTACCGATTGGATCGGGTTGTCTCGTTCAATTATACGACTACGCTTCCGCGTCCGGTCGATGAGAAAAGTATCGAAGCTGTTGTCGAGGATGGGGTAGTCACCGTAAAAGCAAAAATCGCCGAAGCGGCCAAGCCCAAACGTATCGAAGTCCGAAAAGCGCAAAACAAATAAAACTCATGCCCCAGACGAAGGCGCCTTCGTCTGTAGGGCGGAGCCGTTGAATTTGGTTGGTACTTTTGATATGCTATTTGCGTCGCAATTTATTCGAAAACACTATGGATATCAAATATATCGGTCATGCTTCATTTTTTATAAAAAGTAAAGACGCCCGTGTAATAACCGACCCGTTCGACCCCAAAGCCGTCGGCATGAAGTTTCCCAAAAACGAAGCGGAAATAGTCACCGTCAGTCATAGTCACGTCGATCACAACGCCTCCGCGCAGATAGGAGGTTCACCTCTGGTTATCGACTGGCCGGGAGAATTCGAAAAAAATGGGGTGCGGATTTTTGGATTCAAGACTTTTCATGATAAAAAACAGGGGGCTGAGCGCGGTATGAATATTGTCTATAAATTCGAGGTAGAAGGTATCGGGATACTTCATTGTGGAGATCTAGGTCATGCTTTGTCAGATGAACTTATAGAAGATTTGGGGAAAGTAGACATACTTATGGTTCCGGTAGGTGGTTTTTATACGATATCCGCGGAAGAAGCAGCTCAGGTGGTTCAGAAAATAGAACCTTCAATAGTTATCCCTATGCATTACAATAGACCAGAGATAAATCAAGAGGTTTATGGAAAGCTCACCGGTGTCGACGCCTTTTTAACGGCAGTTGGAGCGAGCGCATCCGAACCGATTCAAAAACTTACTATAAAGAAGGAAGAACTTACAGAAGAAACAAAGGTAATTGTCATGACGCCTTGAGTTAAATTATTAAGGACCCAATTCTCTCGAATATGTCGTCTCTTTCATCGGACGCCCTTAAAGTACCGCCTCATGATATTGAAGCGGAGAAATCGGTCTTGGGGGCAATACTCATCGATCCATCCGCGGTACACATAGTGGCCGAATTTTTGCGCGCTGATGATTTTTATACTATCGAGCATCAGGCGGTATATAGCGCCATCATTAGTCTCTATGAAAAACAACAGCCCGTTGATTTGGTTACTCTAAAAAACCAACTACAGAAGGAAGGTACTCTCAAAAAAGTAGGCGGAACCGGATATCTTTCCGAACTTATAAACACTGTTCCGACCTCAGCAAATGTAGAAAACTACGGTAGAATCGTAAAGGATCACAATATCCGACGCAAACTTATCACAACTTCATCGAGGCTGGCCGAGAAATCTTTTGACGAAAAAGGTGATATAAAAACACTTCTCGACCAAGCGGAGGCGGAAATCTTTGCCATTTCCCAAGCGCAAATGCACCGGGACTTCATCCCTCTTAAGGATATATTGGGTGAAAGTTTTGAAAGGATCGAAGAATTCATGAAAACAGGTGCCAAACTTCGTGGTGTGCCGACCGGCTTTATCGATCTGGATTCGAAACTTGCTGGTATGCAAGATTCGAACCTCGTGATATTGGCCGCAAGACCTGGTATAGGTAAAACGACACTGGCATTGAATATGGCCATGCATGCGGCGATTAAGGAAAAGACCGCTGTCGGATTTTTTTCGCTCGAAATGAGCAAGGAAGAATTAGTGGACCGCTTATTGGTAGGACAAGCCGATATTGATGCCTGGAGACTAAAGACAGGTAAGCTTGCTCAAGAAGACGTGAATCGTCTGACTCAGGCGATGGGTGATCTGGCCGATGCTCCGATATTTATTGATGATACTCCTGGGGCCTCAATTTTGGAGATGCGGACCAAAGCGAGAAAACTGAAAATGGAAAAAGATTTGAAGTTGGTGGTTGTCGATTATTTGCAGCTTGCCGACGCCGGAAAAAAATTCGACTCGCGCGTGAATGAAGTGTCTTATATTTCTCAGGGATTGAAAAATCTCGCCCGCGAACTCCGAATACCTGTACTTGCTCTGTCGCAGCTTTCGCGTGCGATCGAGCAGCGGGGTACTAAAAAACCACAACTTTCGGATCTGCGTGAATCGGGTGCAATCGAGCAGGATGCCGATGTGGTGCTTTTTATTTACCGTGAAGATGAGAGTGACGATCTTTTGGATTCGAGTAAGAAAATGGTGAAGGTGAGTATTGCCAAACACCGAAACGGGCCGACGGGGGATATAGACCTCATGTTCCGGGGTGACCGCGTACGATTCTACAACGTACAAAAAACTGACCTTTAAAAAAAAGAAGCCTTCCTTGGTGAATGGTCGGAAGGCTTCTTACGATGAAAATAAACCTTTCGGTCGAAAACATTTACTTGAGGTTTGATTTTATATTTTTGCGGTTGAAATCGTTTTTATTTGTTTGTTGGGTTATTAAATTCCCAGATATTCGATTCCGTTTCGCTTTTTTATTTTGAAATTGAATCGGCTTATTAATTTTTAATTACTCCGGACGATTCATTTTCGAAAATCTTTCCCTCTCCTGCATATAGTAAATTTTTAAATAACTTATAACAATTCTCAATCTACATGATTTTTTAAATGTTGTCAAGGGGAATATTATTTTCATACCTAGTTAATCTGATAAATATAAGTTTGTTGGATTAAAAATATATAGAACCTATAATATATAAGAATAAAATCATTTTAAAAAGATTCTTCACGAGGAGTATAATTTTTCCATGGATGATGTGACTGAAGTTCTTACTAAAACCGCAGATGCGCTTGAGAGCAAAAGTAAATTATCCAGAAGAGATCTTCTGAAGACTGCGGCAGCTGCTGGAACTAGAGTTATGGAGGCGGCCTTCGGATCTCCGCCGACTACCGATGTGCTAGCTGCGGGCGAACCTCTTGTGTATCCATTCGCCGGTCTTGATCGGGGACTGATCACTAGATACTTAAGACAAGATTTTGAAAGAGAAGATGGACGTGTTAAGGCACACGCAAAGATGATTATGGATATGATGGGAAAAGATACACAGAATATTTTGCTTGGGATT
>CAYMOO010000007.1:0-6578 GCA_964392185.1 uncultured Gammaproteobacteria bacterium | reverse complement strand
CATGATGGGTTCGTCGGATAAAACTTTTACTGATTTTGCCTACGGCAACCCCACACCTTACGGCGATGGTGCCATGCGTATATATCGCAATCTTAGACCATCATTTCAGGATAAAGATATGGCCGATGAATATGCTAATAAGGACCTTTTAGTGGCGCCGAATTTGTTTTATTTGAATCAGGATTTAAGGAATATGATGTTTGATGCGCGCGACGAAGCCCTTAAGGCCGCAGGTATGAGTATTGAAGACCTGAAAAATGGGGAAAAATTACCGGAAAAGTTATATGATAATTCCATTCAGCGGAGATACAACGAGATAGATGCGGCTATGCGTTCGATGCGTGGAGAGAAGTTGATTTTTGCTGTGGTCAAGCCTTCTGATGGAAGTTATTTTCCTGAGGGGCCATATTGGAAAGCGAATAGCCATGATATTTCGGAAAAAAAGTATTGGGAAATTCAATATATCAGACCCGTCATAGTCGGCGATGTGAAGAGTGCCTTCCATACTTATAACTGCACGCCGGAACTTACCGGCACCAGAGATAACAATTTTTTGGCCGACATTATGCCCGGATTGTATAAGGACATTGGGCCATATAGAAATAATAATCATCGGCCGTTGTGTATACTATTAAAACCATAATGTATAATTTCTAGCATGCGTACAAAAAAAACTACATTATATATAGAAGGAATGCATTGTCCATCTTGTGACATTTTAGTTAAGAAGAAATTAGGTACTTGTGACAATATAAAGTCTGTAAAGGCCGACTTTCGGACACAGACGGCCGAACTCGAATACACGGGTGAACTCGATTCAAAAATACTTAACGCTTCTATCAATAAATTTGGTTACAGAGTTCATAGTTCTTCCAAAGCTCTACTAAAAAAAGAGCCTTTCGGTAAGCGTTTGTTTGACGCCGGTGCGATCGCTGTAATACTTTTTATAGTTTACTATTTTGCCCAGGAATCGCATCTCGTGCCGGCATTTTCGGCCAGTGCCAATTTATCGCTGACGGCCGTATTTTTGCTCGGGCTCGTCGCTTCCACCTCAACCTGTATGGCAACTTCGGGAGCTCTATTTATGACAACTATGTCAAAATTGAACCATTCTGGAGAAAATAGGCTGAAGTCGAACTTGATGCCTTCAATTATGTTCAATACGGGGAGGGTGGTTTCTTATGGCCTTTTTGGGTTTGTGGTGGGGATGATAGGGCAGAAGTTTGTGGAAAATTCTGTCTCCGGACCGATATTTTTATCCATAATTGCGCTTTTTATGCTTTTGGTAGGTTTGGATATGGCCGGAGTGCTACCGTTTTCGTCAATTGGTATATTTTCGTTTACGAAAAAAATATTCTCTTTTCTTGAAAACAAATTGAGCCGGAAACCGAGAAAATGGGCGTTTCTTCTGGGGGCGATAACCTATCTCTTGCCTTGTGGATTTACCCAGTCGGTGCAGTTATATGCTATAAGCTTAGGGAATCCTTTACAGAGTGCGGTCACGATGATAGTTTTTGCCCTTGGTACTGTGCCGGCATTACTTGCGATAGGCTTTGCCTCTTCTTTTTCCCGTTCCAAATATTATCCGGCATTTGCCAGAATTGTCGGTGTGGTTATCATAATGATTGGAGTAGGGTATCTAACTAATGTTTTTTATTTATATGGCGTAAAAATTCCGGTGCTTGCCGGCCAGACAAAAAAAGTGGATGCAAATATAGTTGAGGAAAATGGCATGCAAATTGCCCGCATGACTGTCCGGTCGAGTGGTTATTACCCGGGGTCCTTTACCGTTAAAAAAGGAATACCCGTTCGGTGGGAGATAAACGGAGAAAACGTTCTCGGTTGTCAAGGGTCAATTGTTGCGCCATCAATCAACATCGCCAAAATATTATCAAAAGGTGAGAATGTTATCGAATTTTTACCCGAAAAAACCGGAAGGATAGCTTTTTCCTGTACTATGGGAATGTTTCAGGGTGAATTTAACGTGGTGGAAGGCTAATCTTGATAAGAGATTAATCGTCTGTACTGGGCATTATATAGTCTCCGTGGCCCCAAGCCAATTGTCTAAGTTGCATAGCTCTTTGCGGATCGGTTTGTTCAATTGCATTGGCAAGGTTCAACATCCGTGCTGCTTCTTTTGGACTAATAAATGAGGTGTCTTTATTTTGCAAATGTTGTTCTGTTTGAAAAATAGGTGCTTCTTGTGAGCGCATAGTAATCGGGTTACTTGTAATTGTGCCCGTGAGAGGAGTCGAACCTCTACGAAGTTGCCCTCATAGGTTTTTGAGACCTACGCGTCTGCCATTCCGCCACACGGGCGACAGTTAATTATATCATGGTTTGTATGACACTATCAAAAATGGCCGTGATTTGATTTTTCTTACAAACTTAACTAATATGTTAAAGTATGCATTTTTTGAGAAATAAGAGCTACTCACTATTCGCTCTAATGGGGTTGAGCTTATTTGCGTTTATGGCAATATTAGCCGGAACTTTTTCTCTTAAAAATACCCATAATACTCAGTCGCGAGCCGATACCCGAGCAAATCTTTCTTCGACGATCTCCGCCGCAGATTTATTGAACGGAAAAGCAAATCAAAGACATTTTGCCTGGATTGGTGTGCCGCAACGCCAGTTTACCGATGATGAAATCGCAAAAATAGCGACCCAGGCAGCTATCGAAGTTATACCCAAGTTTCATGCGCGCTGGGATTATAACCTACATCACATTGACGCTCAAAGACTGAAACAAGCAAATGCATCTATTAAAGTCCTTGTGTATCAGTCAGCGCGTTTTATTTTTCCCAGATCGTTAGCATACGAACAAAGTCAGGGATTTTTGAATGAATGGCTTTTGAATGCGGAGATTGGCCCGACTGCCGGTACCCCAATATCGCTAAATGAAACAGATAAAGATGATATTTTATATATAGATTTGACCAAATCCGAAGCTCGCTCCTGGATGATCGAAAAAGTAAAAAGATATATGGCGATTGCGCCATACGATGGCGTAGCACTCGATAGCGCCCGATTTATCGCCGATGCCAAACCAACTGCAAATCCTATATATAATCAGAGGTGGTACGACATGCTTTCCAGAGAGAAAATAGACGCTTGGAATCAAGGCATGCGATCGTTGCTTCAAGAATTTAAGGCGGCTTTCCCAGATAAAATGGTTGTCTATAATGGCTTTGAAGATAAAGTAATCAGTCAAAACAGAAATCTTTCTCTTTTTGACTATGTCGATGCCGGATTAAATGAAGATTTTTGTATCGCCGGCCCTATAGATACGCGTTCATACTTATCTCCCGACCAGGTACAAAGCGATCTGGATCTTATGGTTCAATATACAAAAAGAGATTTGGGAAAAACCATGCTTCAAAAAGTGAATTTTTCAAACGCCCGCAATGCCGATGAATTTGGGAAAAATGATAAAGACATGGCTCGTTATTGTTATGGTGTATTTATGATGGGTGCATACGGCGATCGCACATATTTCAAACTAGGTGGTTTCTATAACCAGGAAGAAGTCGATCAGTTTACCATCGAAGGTAATATCCGATTGGGAGTACAAAAAGGTGGTTATGTGCGTACGGGCGATGTCTTTTCACGTCCATTTGATAATGGATATGTGTATGCAAACACTGGTTCGGTTGAAAGTTCAATAATTGCACCGGAAGCATTTGTATTGGCAAATGGCGCGGTACTGGGACAAAGTTATCAGGCCGGTCAATCGATAGTTATTCCTCCTCATGAGGCGATGTTTTTATTAAAACTTAAGCCCGATCCTACAGGTATTCCGACACCAACCTCAATCATTATTCCAACCGATACACCGGTACCCACAGCAACCAATACACCTATGCCAACGGCCACAAATACACCCGTGCCAACATTTACTCCAACTCCAACCAGCACACCGATTCCTACCGCAACCCCAACTCCGTTCCCAACAGCGACGCCTTTGCCAACAGCCACATATACACCAATGCCGACTCCAACAAAAACACCGACTCCTACACGTACACCTACTCCAGGACAGGGAACTGTTATTCGTATCAAAGATACTACTGTACCGAATAATTTAATCGCTAACAGTTATTTTCCTGATTTTAGATGTGAGTATGGAAATTGGTGTAAATGGAACCGTATAAGCAGTTCACAAAATCTCATTTATTCCGACGGCTCTTTAGTATTAAAAGCTCCCGCCAGAACCGGTGACTTCGGATCTTGTTGGATACAGTGGATACAAGGAGCGCGAGCTGATGGGTCGCGCTACAGAGTCCGAGCATCGTTTGAAAGCACATTTCCTCTCAATACATCTTTTATTCAGATCCAGACATATCATAATTCAAATTATCTGAGAACACCTTGGTATACAACAGGTCGAACCTCAATAGATGAAACGATTGCTATCTCAGACCAATCGCAAGATTTTATAGCGATTAAATTATGTTCATGGGGGAACAATTATAGTGCGATTGAAAGAGTTACCTCCTTTAAGTCACTTTCTGTCGTAAAAGTCGCGAACTGATGCATCGAGTACAATATGTGATTTCATCCGTTGCATTTTCAATTTTTGTCTGCTATTCTTCTAAAAAGATCTTATGATTTATAAAGATAATGATCCGATAAATAATCGCTTTATAAAGAAAGATATTCTATCCCTTCGTCAATTTGATCCTACTTCGATTACATCGGTTTTCAAAAAGGCATCGCTTTTCAAGAAAAAGAAACCGGTAGATTTACTTAAAATTTTGCGTGGTAAAGTTGTAGCGCTTATTTTTTACGAGCCGTCATCACGTACATTCGGCTCTTTTTCGGCAGCCAGCAAACGTTTGGGTGCTAACACGATCGAATACATAAATCCGCAAGCCTATTCTTCGGTCTCAAAAGGCGAAACTCTTGCTGATACCGTCCGCACAGTTGCCAATTATGCGGATGCGATTGTCATCCGCCATCCGCAAAAGGGTGCCGCCGCCGAGGCGGCATTTTTTTCGCCGGTGCCGCTATTGAATGCGGGTGATGGAATAGGTGAGCATCCGACGCAGGCGCTTCTTGATATGTTTACTATTTATGAGAAGTTTGGCCGTTTGAATAATTTGAAAGGTCTCATGACTGGAGATCTTCTCAATGGACGCACAGTTCATTCTTTACTTCAGGGACTGAGTTACTATAAAGGAAATACTGTTTATCTTTTGTCGCCCAAATCGCTTCGTTTGGAAAAAGGGTTCATAGATAAATTGAGAGGTAAAATTGAAATTGTCGAAATATCTAAAGAAACCGAAATTCCAGAGGACTGCGATTTCTGGTATTGGACCAGAGTACAAAAAGAACGTTTCTCAGATCTCAAAGAATACGAGCGAACCAAGCACGCATTTATCGTCACCAAGAAACTTTTTCAGGAAAAGGCCAAAAAAAATATGATCCTCATGCACCCATTGCCACGAGTAGGCGAGATCGAAACAGAAATAGACTCCGATCCGCGTGCAGTTTATCTTACGGAAGAGATGAGGAATGGAATGTATGTGCGTATGGCACTCCTCTCGCTGATATTAAAGTAACCGACCGGCTGAGCTTTTATCTATGCAATCAACTCTATACCTTGAAGATGGCACAAAAATAAAAGGGCGCACGTTTGGCGCCCGTACATCCGCCGCAGGAGAAGTCGTATTCACAACTGGTATGGTCGGTTATCCAGAAAGCCTTACCGATCCTTCCTTCGCCGGTCAGATTTTGGTTTTCACATATCCACTAATAGGCAATTATGGCGTGCCGGAGAAAAAATATTGGGAATCCGACCGCCTACATTTGTCGGGGATTGTCGTATCGACATACAATAGCACGCCGTCTCACTATGAGAGCCAGAGCTCACTAGGCGGCTGGCTGGAGAAAAATAATATTCCGGCGATAGAAATAAGTGATACCAGATTTCTAGCGAAAAAAATAAGAACAGATGGGGTGATGAGAGGGAAAATAATCGTTGAAGACGATATTCCTTTCAATGATCCGAATAAAGAAAACTTGGTCGCCCGAGTCTCGGTTAAGGAATTAATCGAATATAAGCCCTCAAATGTAAAATACAAGCGTCAAAAAACTATCCTCATGGTTGACTGTGGTGTAAAGAACAATACTATCCGGGAATTTTTAAGAAGAGGGGTTAGGATATTGCGGGTTCCTTGGGATTGTGATCCGTTTGCAAAGAATATGAGTTTCGATGCGATTTTTATCTCAAATGGCCCGGGAGATCCAAAGACAGTTCGATCCACAGTAAAGACTGTCAAGCAGGCGATTGATAGAAGAATTCCGATCTTCGGTATTTGTCTTGGGAACCAGATACTCGCACTTGCCGCGGGCGGAGACACATACAAATTGAAATTCGGTCACCGTGGCCAAAACCAGCCATGTTATTTGGAAGGAACTAAAAGGTGTTTTCTTACCACGCAAAATCACGGTTATGCAGTGGGTGCAATTCCCAAAGGATTCAAACCATGGTTTATTAATGCCAATGATGGTACGAACGAAGGAATAATTCATGATAAATATCCGTTTATGTCAGTTCAGTTTCATCCGGAATC
>CAYMOO010000006.1:0-23207 GCA_964392185.1 uncultured Gammaproteobacteria bacterium | reverse complement strand
TTGAAGCGCTATTACGCCACATATCCGTCGTAATTTATAGTTAATCAAATAGCCACCAATGGTGGCTATTTGATTAATAAGGAGAACTTCCCTCATTTCGCTAAACTGCGAATTCTTTCATAATATATTATTACAGGTAATTATCTGCTATAATTCGCCTTAATGAAATTTACAATAGATCTGAGCTGGCTTTTGCCTTTCCTATCTTCAAATTTTTTTGTTGCTTTTTCGATAGTATTAAGCGCTATCTACATAGTCTATTATTATAAGAGGCTTGAATCGGCCAAAAGAAGTTCGATCGCAAGGGCGTTAATATCGGAAATACGGATGGCGGAGCGGGGGATAGAAGAAATTGCCCATAATATTGATAACTACATGCTAGGTGAATATCGAGAGATAACGACCCTCGAATCTTGGAAGAAAGCGAGGCGTTATATAGCGACAGGTTTGGATGATGAAGAGCTCGCTCTCATAGCAGATTTCAAGCGAAGTATTGACGAAATAAACTTCTATATAAAAAAGGAAAAAGAAATATACTGGAAAAATGCTTCCGCCAAGGCCGCGGCAGTACAGAAGAAATTAGCCGATGCAGTGATTCGTTCGTATCATAATGGAAGGATAGATAAACATGTGCTTTCGAACTATAAAAAAATTGTTTTGGACACTATAACACATGACGAATATATTTACTTTCCAAAACATTCTGTAAAGATGTTGGATTCGTATGTTGTGCGAGCTCGAAGAATATCCGATACTTCCGTATGGCCAAAGCTAAAAAAGATGGCGGCTATATAATTCAGAAGATTTTCTCTACTTTGTAATGGATTTTACCGACAGGCACATGGATAATAACTTCTTCGCCTACTTTTTTGCCCATTAACGCACGACCTAAAGGTGATCTTTGCGAAATTTTGCCATGACTTAGATCCGATTCATGATCGCCTACAATCTCGAAAATATGAGTCTTGCCCGATTCGGACAAGCTTACTTTCGAGCCGATGCCTATTGTGTCTTTCGAAGGAGCGGCGGCGACTACGGCATGATCGAGAGTTTTTTTGAAATATCGAAGACGGCTATCTATGCGGGAGAGATTGAAGCGGGCCGATTTGTATGCGGCGTTTTCGCTACGGTCTCCCATGTCGCGCGCTCTTGCCAGCTCCGCGACCGCAAGAGCGCGCTTTTGGGTAAGATTTTCATAATCTTTCCGCAGCTTTTCAAGACCAGCTTTGGTAAAAATTATTTTTCTGTTCATTATTTAAGATCCTGGTCGACTGTCGACTTCATTTCGGTGAAATTCTGTGCACCACCGAAGATTTTCGTATTTATGATAAAGTGCGGCGTGCCCTGGAAAGCCAGCGATGCGCCAAGTTTTTCGTCACGTGCGACTTCGTCTTTATACTTATCGCTTTCCAAACACTGAGTTAGGAATTTAGAATCGACTTTATCCGACAAAAAGCTGACCAAAGTCGGGATATTGGCCTTGTCGTTTTTGACTTTTTCGTTTAACAAGGTGTATCCGGCGTTGCTCATGAGTTTGTCATGGACTTCCCAGAATTTGCCTTTTTCATATGCGCAATACAAAGCCTGCATACCTTCATAGCCGTTTCCATGTCCATTGCCGAATATAGTCACGAAGGAAGCTTTTTTTTCGTCGACCAGTTTGCGCATTTCGGTGACAGGAGGTTTGTAAGTGCCACCATCGGATTCATACTGGAATTGAGGGGCCACCTGTTTGCTGAGTTCCGGATTTTTGCCGGCGGCTATATGACAATAGGGGCAACTCGGATCGCTTATTTCTACGAATAAAAGTTTTCTATTCGTATCACCAAATTTTATGAATCCATCTTTGAATAAATTTTTTACCGCATCCAACTTTACTTCCTGAGCCACCGGTTGTCCGGGTGCCGCTTGGGGATTGGCTTGCAAATTATTCAACTTTTCTTGCAAGCTGTTTGCCTTGAAATACATATAGCCGGCAAAAAATGAGACAGCCATCAATAGTAATATTAGGATATAAGGTGGATTGGCTGTTTTGGGAGCCGGAGGTTCATCAAGTGTATAATCATCCACTTTCACGTCATTTTCTTCCTGCATTTCTGTCGCGTCAACCGTTTCGTCTTTATGTTGAGATTTAGACATATATATGAATAAATTTTATAATTTAATAAAAGCTATAACAATATAACCTAGCTCGAAATATTTGTCAAAGGAATTTCTGAGGAAGTTAGGATACAGTAAGTCCGTTTTTAATTTCGTTTTTTATTTCGAACAATACAGGTGCGCCGGAATCGTCTATGCTCATTATCATGCCATTTGAGACACTGCCGGCCATTGGTCTCGGTTCGAGATTGGCAATAAATAGAAATTTTTTTCCGATAAACGATTCGAGCGGGTGAAATTTTGCCATGCCGGTAAGGATAGTAACGACGCCATAATCTTCTCCAAGATCGACCAGTAGTTCTAACAACTTATTTGATTTTTCTATTTTTTTAGCTTCTTTTACTTCACCAACTCGGATGTCGAGTTTCATGAAATCCTGAAAAGTAGCGTTTGTTTTTTTCATGTTATTTTGCGTAAATTCTATAAAGATTACTTCCAATCTTTTCAAATTTATAGATCGAGATTTTGCCTATTTCCTTAGTATTTTTTACATGTGGCCCGCCACAGAATTCTTTTGAGTATGCGGTTTCCGGCATCTCATCTTTACCGCCAATATAATACACCTTTACATTATCGGGATATTTTTCCTTGAAGAATGCTCGTGCGCCTATTTTGGCAGCATCTTCACGGGGCATAATTTTGAATCTCATCGGAAGGGATTCGTTTATTTTTTGGTTTACTATCGCTTCGATTTCCGGAATGCGTGATTTTTCCGGCTTATTGGCGGTATAAAAGTCAAAACGCAGACGTTCACCGGTAATATTGGAGCCTTCTTGCCTTATATCTTCACCGATAATTTCAAATAGTGCCTGATGGATAAGATGTGTGGCTGTGTGATATTTGAGCACCTGATCGCTATGATCGGCTAATCCACCCTTGAACATTCCTGCGGAGGCGGTACGCGACAGATTTTTATGTTTTTCAAACTCCGATTTGAATTGCTCCCTATCGATTTTTTGTCCTTTTTCCCGAAATAATTCTTCTGTTATTTCAAGTGGGAAACCGTATGTTTGATATAGGTCAAACGCAAGTTTTCCGTCGATAGCTTCGATTTTTTTGATTTCCTTTAATCCCTTTGACAATGTGGAGTTGAAACGAGATATTTCATCCTTTACAACCTTGTATACCAATTCTTTATGTTTCACCCTTTCGATGTATAGCTCTCCATCATAGGTCTGCATAACAGCATCGCATACTTTGGCTAACGCCTCACCATCGGCAGCTGTCTGTGTCAGAGCATGTATTTTAACTGCCGCTCGCCTGAGTAGTCTTCTCAAAACATATCCTTGTTGTTTGTTTGACGGCAACACACCGCTTACTATCATGACGGTGGCTGCTTTTAGATGATCGGCGATTATCCGCATCGGGGCTTTGTTAAGGTCGTCGGAATAATTTTTGCCGGTAATTTTTTCTATAAGTCCGATAGTGTCGGAATAAAGATCGGTTGCGAATATGTCTGGATTATTGTTACTTGCAGATACGAATCTTTCGAATCCACCACCAAAGTCAACATTTTTTTTGGGTAACACTTCAAAGCTGCCATCGGTCTGCTTTTTATATTCCATAAAGACAGAGTTACCGATTTCCATGAACCGGCCGCAGTCGCAATTGGGATGACATTCTTTTCCGAATGTCGGGTTGTGTTTCAAGTCAAACTTAAAGAAAATTTCGCTATCCGGACCACCCGGCTCACCCGCGGGCATATTTTCCGGTATGCCGGCACGAGACCACCAATTTTTTTCCGCTCCATATAAAAATATTCGCTCACCGACTTTCGCATCTATTCCGTATTTTGAAAATATTTTCTTCCAGATCTCTATAGATTCGTTATCAGCCGGTAGTTTTCCGTAACCTTTGAACACGGATACATATAATTTCTCAGGCGGTAATTTGATAACTTCAACAAGAAATTCAAATAACCAGTTAAGTTGTTCGGTTTTGAAGTAATCGCCAAGCGACCAGTTACCCATCATTTCAAAGCATGTGGTATGTCGATTGTCTCCAATTTCTTCAATGTCCTGGGCACGGAAACACGGCTGGATGTTGAAAAGTCTATTTCCTTGGGGATGGGGTTCACCTAATAAATTGGGGACGAATTGCTGCATACCTGAGCCAGTAAAAAGGGTCGTTGGATCATTTTGGGGTATAAGAGGGATTGGCGGAACTTCTTTATGGTTGTTTTTGATCCAAAAATTTTTGTATGCTTGCCTTATTTGCGTATGTGTGAGTGACATAATGTAGAATTATAACATGAGAAGAGACTAACTATGATAATCAATACTTCAGATATACAAAAGGTAAAATCAGTATTATCCGCGATTAAATTACCATCGGTTCAGTCCCATAAGGGGATGAATGGCAAAGTGCTCATCGTTGGAGGTTCTTCGCTCTTTCATTCGGCATCATTTTGGGCAGCAGAAATAGCTTCACATTTTGTTGATACTGTACATTACGCATCGACGATAGAAAATAATATCATTTTTAGACAAACTAAGAAAAGATTTCATAACGGAATTGTAATTTCCAGAAGAGACATCGATGAGTATCTGAAAGAGGATCAGGTCGTATTGGTTGGCCCGGGCATGATGCGTTCCGATAAACCGCTATCATCTCATGTAAAACTAAATATAGAAGATGTTTTACGCTTTCGTACTGAGCCTGAATTCACACGTGCCGTCACGGAGTACATAGTTTTCAAGTACCCGGAAAAGAATATAGTGCTCGATGCCGGTGCTTTACAGATGATGGATTCACGGTGGTTGATTCAGGCAAATAAAGACGGTATAAGAACTATATTAACACCTCACCAGATAGAATTTCAGAGACTTTTCGGAGTTAATTTGACCAATATGTCTATAGATAAAAAAGCCAGCGTAGTCACGGAAATTTCAAAACTTCATCATGCTGTGATTTTGCTGAAAGCAGTAGACGATATTATCTCGGATGGCACACAGACATATATAATAAAGGGTGGCAATCAGGGTCTTACCAAAGGTGGCACGGGCGATATTTTAGCCGGAATGACGGCTGGTTTTTTTGCTGTCAATAATGCTTTCGTATCGGCCGTTGCCGCTTCATTAGTTCTTAAGAAGACCGCGGACAGTTTATTTGAGAAAAAAGGATATTGGTATAATAATGACGACATACTCGAGAATATTCCGATTATATACAAAAAATTGATTTATAATTGATTAAGTATGAAGAAAGAAACGTTAATAGCAATTTTTTTAGGAGTCTTATTGGGGTTGGGTGTAGCCGTTGGTATTTCCGTAAATACCCGCAAGAAAGAAATACAAAAAATCAAACCGATAGAAAGTTCATTACCGATTACGCCAACTGTGATCGTTGGGCAATCCCAGTCGGATACTTTGGAAATTAGTTCTCCGCAATCAGGAGAAGTTGTAAACCAAAAATCAGTCAAAATATCTGGAAAAGCTCCAAAAGACGGTCTAATAGTGGTTCAATCACCTGTATCTGTGACTGTGCGCAAATCGGAGGGTACAAATTTCTCAGTCGAATATCCGCTGGCACCCGGTGAAAATGTTGTTTTGGTTAGTTTTTATCCCAAAGGTCAATCAGGCACACCTATAGAGAAAGAATTAAAAATATATTACTTGGTAGAGCAATGAAAAATAATTTAATCAGGATATTTAGCGTAGTTGCCATCGTAAGTATAAGTACCTCAGTGTATGCGCAAACCGAGTTAAAAGAAAAAATTTCTACCGAATCGTCCAAACAGTCCGATTCGATTTCTAGTTCGGCTGCCGTAATAGAGCCGGAAATAAAGGACCTGAAAGAAAAAATTGCCACAAAAGTAGCCGAATTGCGTAAAAAAAGCCAAAAACCGATTGCAGGCACCGTAGCAGAAACATCAGATAAGACAATCAAAATATCTTCTGAAGATTTAGACGAATACGAAGTAAAAACAGATGATTCATTGACGAAATATTATCAAATCGGAACTACTTATAAAGAGTTAAAGTTTGCCGATCTTAAAAAAGGAGATTATATAATAGTTACCGGCCCGCTCCTCGATAAGTCCGTAGATGCAAATGTTATTTACAGGGACGAGTCATATACGGTAGTTTCAGGAAAAATAACTATAGTAGATAAGGACAATTTTCTGGTAAAAGTGACTACCATTTCCAAAGATAATTACGTATTTGATATAGAAAAAAAGACCAGGCAAGAAATTTTGAATATAAAAACATTAGAAATCGATAAGGCGACATTTTCTAAAATAAAGGAAGGAGATACTATTCATATAGCAGCGAAAAAAGATCCTAAAATAAAAGAAGAAGGGCGTTTTTCGGCTATCAGGTTTCTTGTTATTCCGCAGGAATATTTTCAGAAATAAATCTTCTCCTTTGCAAACGTAAATAATATCATTATAATTCCATCATGCTGCAATTTATCAAACAAGTATTCGACTATAATGCGAGAGAGATTTCCAGATTAAAAAAAAGAGTGGAGGAGATAAACCTCCTTGAAGATAAAGCTCGCAACCTTGCTGATGAGCAATTCAAGCTAGAGACCGAGTCCATAAAAAAATCAATTGCTTCTGGCGAAAAATCTTTAGACGATCACTTACCGTGGGCTTATGCGCTTGTGCGTGAAGCCGCTAGACGTGTTTTGGGACAAAGACATTTCGATGTGCAGCTCATGGCCGGAATAGCGCTTCATGAAGGTAAAATTACCGAACAAAAGACAGGAGAAGGCAAGACCCTGGCGGCAACAACTGCATTATATCTTAATGCACTTAAAGGAAAGGGAGCTCATCTTGTGACCGTGAACGATTATCTAGCAAGGCGTGACGCGGGTTGGAACGGGAATGTATATCATTTTCTAGGATTGAGCACCGCCGCAATCATATCTGACGCTTCATTTATATTTGATCCGGAGTATACAGATAACGACGCTGCAGATAGTAGATTATCACATCTGAGGTCAATCGATCGTAAGGCTGCTTACTTGGCCGATATTACATACGGGATAAATAGCGAATTCGGTTTTGATTATTTGAGGGATAATATGGTATCTGCCCCTGAACAAATCAATCAGAGAGGGTTTTACTTTGCCATAATAGATGAAGCTGACTCGGTCCTTATCGACGAGGCGCGTACTCCTCATATTATTTCCGCCCCTTATTCTGAAGACACTTCAAAATATTATGAGTATGCAAAGCTTGTAAAACGCCTTGATTCGGCAACAGATTATGTTGTCGATGAAAAAATGAGATCGGCGAACCTGACCGAATCGGGAATCCATAAAATGGAATCGTTCTTAAATATAGAAAATATATACGAAAAGGATTTTGACTCGGTGTTTCATATAGAGGCCGCACTTAAAGCAGAAACCCTTTTTCATAGGGAAAAAGAATATATAGTTCGAGGAAATGAAGTGGTGATAGTAGATGAATTTACCGGGCGCTTGCTTGAGGGCAGACGTTTTTCCGAAGGGCTACACCAAGCTATAGAAGCGAAAGAAAACGTAAAGATCCAGAGAGAATCGAAAACTTTAGCTACTGTGTCTCTTCAGAATTATTTCCGCATGTATGAAAAATTAGGTGGTATGACTGGTACAGCGGCTACCGAAGCGGAAGAGTTCCATAAGATATATAAAACCGACGTTGTCACTATCCCAACACACAGGAAAATGGTCCGTGCCGATCATCCGGATATGATTTATAAGACGGAAAGAGCGAAATTTAACGCGGTAGTGCAGGAAATTATAGACAACTATAAAAAAGGAAGACCCGTTTTGGTGGGTACTACGTCAATCGAAAAAAACGAACTTGTTTCTCGATTACTTACTCAAAGAGGTATTCAACATGAGGTCTTGAATGCAAAAAATCATGAGCGTGAAGCACAAATTATCTCACGTGCAGGAGAAAAAGGAGCGATCACAGTTGCGACAAACATGGCAGGACGTGGTGTTGACATATTATTAGGTGGCACTCCACCAGATCAGGAAGAAGAAAAAAAAGATAAGGAAAAATTTAAGAAAGATTTACTGGATTGGCAAGCGAAACACGACGAGGTCATTGGTCTAGGTGGATTATATGTGATAGGAACCGAGCGCCATGAATCAAGAAGAATAGACAACCAGCTTCGAGGAAGATCGGGAAGACAAGGTGATCCGGGAGAAACTCGTTTTTTCGTCGCTTTGGAAGATGATCTGATGAGGATATTTGGCGGCGAACAAATAACCAAACTAATGGATTTTCTTAAATTCCCGGAAGACCAGCCCTTGTCGCATTCTATGGTCTCGCGGGCTATAGAACAAGCGCAGATAAAAGTGGAAGGTCACAATTTCGATATCAGAAAACATCTGGTAGATTTTGACGATGTGCTGAATAAGCAGCGGGATATTATTTATAGTTTGAGGAAAAAAATCCTACTCAAGCCCGAATCCGATCAGACGGAATTCAAACAAACCATATTCGGTTTGATAGATGAAGAGATTACCAATATTTTACAAAGTTACGAAGCTCAAAACGAATCTCTCGGAGATGCCGATACGCAAACACTTACAAAGGATTTGGCTGTTTTATTCCCTGATCTGGAATCTGAAATAATGGAAAGAGTGAAAAAGCAGGATTTTCCGAAGCTGCGGGAATTTTTGAAAGAAAAGACAGAAAGTGATTGGAAAAGTAAGGAAGAAAAAGTTGGCTCCCAGATTTGGTTGGACGGTGTGAGACAAATATTCCTAAGTACTATCGATCAATTTTGGACGCAGCATCTGACAGCGATCGAAGATCTAAGAGAAGGTATAAATCTACGTGGTTATGCGCAACTCGACCCACTTGTTGAATATAAAAACGAGGCGTTTTCTATGTTTGAGAAACTGCTAGCAGCCATAGATTTTGAGTCGACTCGCCGTTTATTGAGGACGGAAATAAATATAGTTCAGGAACAGCCTAAAGCCGATGAGCCGAAAAATCTCAATTTCCAGGCTGCCTCCGCTGTTAGTGTATACAACGATAATACTCAATCGCCAAAGCAGAGGACTGTTCAAAACGATCAGACGAAAAGCAAATCTAAGATTGGTAGGAATGATCCATGTTGGTGTGGAAGTGGAAAGAAGTATAAAAAATGTCATTACCCAAACTGATTTTGTAGCCGAGTTAGGGCCAGCATAGAAAGTGATGTTGTTTCTACGTTGGCGTCTCCTATAGGGCCATTTTCTGGAGTTGATAAAGAAACGAATCCTCCATCTGAATTCTGCATACTTAACAATAAGTCGACCATCTCGGTGTTGGGAGCAACATTTAAAAGATCGCCGACCATTATTGCTAATGGTAGTTTGTAGGTGGTAAATCTACCTTCTCGGTCGGATGTTTGTACAATGTCTGCGAAACCGAACCGGGTGTATTTTGCCATAGCAAGTTGGTATCGTTTCATCGCCTCTCTAATATCGCCCTGATTTATAGAATTTAACGCGCCCCAAAGAGTAAGATCCGTATAGTCTGTCCAGTCATTCATTGTGCCTTCAGTGAATGGTCGGGATTCGGTTTTTATTGTGCTGGTGATGGGATCTGTCTTCGACCCGTGAGGAGGCCACGGCATGACATTTCCGTCAATAATTTCGATGACTCCATGCGGAGGATTACCTAAAATATTTATAGTATTTTCTATTATCCCAATTCGTGAGTCTTCTACGCCGGCAGCTTTCAGGGCCCTTACTGCCAGAAAATTGTCTGTATTTATATAGCAGATATCAGCTTCGGTTGAAGATGAGGCTCTGAGTAGACCGTCGTTTTCATCGAACCTGTCGAGTAGAAAATTTGCTCCCATATAAATGTTTTCACGAAGATCCAATCGATATCCACGCTCTTTCTTAGATCTGCTCGCGAGTAAGGCTTCCGCCATGTTGGGATTGACAAAATAAGCCGTAGTTGCTGCAGCCGCAGCTGTTAACCCTAATAAAATATTTCTTCGACCAACAGTTCTACGTCTATAAATGTCTTTCTGTTCTGTAGTGGCCATATGTATAAAATATATATCCTATAGTATTTATAATAATTTTATTATACCACATGTGTAAGTTTTTTTGTATTTTCACCCGATGGTATAATTAATGTGAATTTATGAATAAAAAATATTTGATTATCTTGGGGCTAGTAATTGGCACTGTAGTGATTTGGTATAGATTTAAGCAAACTAGCGAGACGAGAGTTTCTTATATAGATAACGAATCGACAATAAATATAGTTACTTCGTTCTATCCGATTTATTATTTCACTAGTAGGATTGTGGGGGATAGATTGCAGGTAAAAAATTTGACACCGGTCGGAACGGAGCCGCATGAATATGAATTGTCCACCAACGATGTTGCCAGTCTGGAAAAAGCGCGTTTAATAATAATAAATGGCGGTGGAATGGAAAAATGGCAAAAAAATATAAATGTACGTAAGGATAGAATAGTAGAAACAGGCGAAGGTTTATTTGATAGAAATGATCCCCATATATGGCTGGACCCAAATCTGGCTTCCATTCAAGTTGATAGGATATATGATGCCTTAATAAAGGTAGATCCACAAGACGAGCATTACTTTACAGCGAATGTATCGAAAATTAAATCCGAACTGAAAAATTTAGATAATGAATATAGCACGTCTTTGGCAAACTGTGATTTAAGAACGGTTGTGACATCGCATGATGCATTTGGTTACTTGGCGAAGAGGTATCTTTTTAGACAGTTGTCCATTGTTGGATTGTCTCCGGAAGAAGAACCATCCCCAAAAAAGATGGCAGAGATTTCCGACTTTGCAAAAAAGGAAAAAGTAAAGTATATTTTTTTTGAAACACTATTGAATTCCCGGTTGGCCGAAACTATTGCGAAGGAAGCGGGAATAAGCATTCTAGTTTTTAACCCGCTAGAAGGTCTAACAAAAGAGGAAATCGCACAAAAAATGGATTATTTTACTATACAACGGAATAATATTAAAAACCTTAAATTAGCTTTGTCTTGCTCCAAATGATAAACCCAGTAATCGAATTGAATAATGTCTCTTACTCTTATAGAAATGTTTCTGTGCTTGAAAACATCGATCTAAAAATCGCACGAGGACAATTCGTAGGTGTGATCGGGCCAAATGGAAGCGGCAAAACTACACTACTTAAGGTAATCCTGGGTTTAATTAAACCTCAAAATGGTAGCGTGCGAGTTTTTGGAAGCGAAAAAATGAGCATATTGGAAAAGAAAAAAATAGGCTATGTCCCTCAAAAAGCCCATGGAGCGGTTAGGGGGTTTCCGATCACGGTCTCGGAAGTTGTGTCATTGGGGCTTGTGCCCGATGGGTTAATAAACAAGGCCGTTGATAATAATAACCTAGTGGATCACGCGCTTCGATCGGTTGCTATGTTTGAGCATAAAAACAGCCTTATTAACGAACTGTCGGGCGGACAGCAGCAAAGGGTATTTATCGCCCGCGCAATCGTATCCAAGCCAGAACTTCTTATCTTGGACGAGCCCACAGTCGGTGTCGATATAGAATCGCAATCATTGTTTTATGCACTTCTCAGAAAATTAAAAAAGGAGCATAATCTTACTCTCATTTTAGTTTCACACGATATAGATGTCGTTGCTCACGAAGTCGATGAAATCGCTTGTATTAACTCTAAGCTGATATGTCACGGAAAGCCGAAAGATGTATTAACGGGTGATTTTATGGAGCAACTATATGGAAAGGAACTCAAGTTTATTATTCACGGCCACTAATTCTATATGCCAGAAATACTATTATACGGATTCATGATAAGAGCGTTTATTGCCGGAGCGATTATCGCTTGTATTGCTCCTCTTATTGGTAATTTTTTGGTAATGAGGAGATTCTCCCTTATCGCCGATACCTTATCACATGTAGCGCTTACGGGTGTGGCGGTTTCTGCATTGCTTCACACGCAACCTTTAATCACTACGATAGTTGTTACAATCATCGCTTCGTTAGTTATCGAAAAATTGAGAGTTAGTAAAAAAATTCCAGGAGATGCGGTACTGGCCATGTTTTTGCCCGGAGGACTGGCGCTTTCGGTCGTTTTGATTGCCCTAACTGGAGGATTCAATGCAGGCCTATTCCACTACTTATTTGGAAGTATTACTACTGTTACGGAAGGGGAGATATGGGTTACTGGTTTTCTAGGTATAAGCATTGTTACTGTGGTATTCTTGCTGCGCAACCAGTTTCTAGCCGCGGCTTTCGATGAAGACACGGCACGGGTAGCTGGCTACGACGTCGACTTTTTAAATACGCTTTTGATAATAATTACCGCCATTACCGTTTCATTGTCGATGCGTATTGTAGGAGTGCTGCTTATCGGGGCACTCCTGGTAATACCGGTAGTTACTGCAATGAGGTTGAGTCGAAGCTTCAAGCAATGTATGGTATTTTCAACATTTTTTGGATTAATGTCAGTATTATTTGGACTCACGTCAGCCTATTATCTAGATTTACCTGCCGGAGGTATGGTAGTGCTTATATCTTTGGGTATATTTATTTTGTGTGAATCTTTAAGATGAAAACCATCGGTCTTGCTGTTGATATCGATGAGACTTTATCCTGGACACTTAAATATTGGGTAGAAAAGATGGCGGAAAAGTTTGGCAACCCAGAAAATTTAAGCGTCCTTGAAATCATAAAAAAATATCGTTATTCACAGAATGTTCCATATTGGCAAACGCCTCAGGCCGAGGAGTGGATGGAAACGCACAGAAATTCGAATGAAATACAGGAAATCTTACCTTTAATAGAAGACTCAAATCATTATTTAAATAAAATAGATGCTATTGTTCCAGTTAGGATGTATTTAACCATTCGTCCCCAAGTTGTCGTCGATGGTACGCGAAAATGGTTAAAGCAGCATGGTTTCCCCGAGGCGGAAATAGTTGCCAGACCAAATCACATAAGTAATAAGGATGGAAATATTTGGAAAGCAAAGTTTTTGGAAGAGAAATATCCTTATATATCTGGAATCATAGACGATAATCCATCTGTGGTAACCAATCTTTCCAAGCGATATGAGGGTGTTGTGTTTTTGTATGATATTAAAGATTTCACACCAGATGAGAGAAAAATTATTGCCTGCCCCGACTGGAAAAGTGTGTATGAAAATGTAAAGGAATATTTCAAAGATGTATAATGAACTGATATGCACACCTATGCCCAGTTCCACCACCTACCTCACCACAAACACGGCAAGATAAACGCTTTTTTTTTAGCGACGGTCGTACGTACTTTTGTAATATCTTATCTTATTTTGTTTCTACCCATTATCATCATGGAGAAGTTCTTGGTTTACGGCATGCAAACTTCTTTGATAATTACGGGAATTTATTTCATTTTTTTATCGATCGTGCAGTTGGTTTACCTGCCTATAGTGACTCGTGTCGCGTCAAATTTCGGTTTACGTATGGCTTTTTTTCTCGGTTTGCTATTTCTTCTGGTTTTTACTTTGCTTATGAATTCCTCATATTTCTTGGTCGGTTTACTTTTTCTTGGTTTGGCGGCAATGTTTTGGTGGTATAGTTATCACTTATATTTCACACAGTATGCAACAAGATCAAAGTATGGGACAACTGCTGGTCTTCTCGAGGCGATAAGTGTATTATCAGGCGCCATTGCTCCTGCCGTAGGAGGGTATTTTCTTATTAATAATGGCACTACATATTATTTTACATTTGGCGCTATAATACTTTTTTTTGCATTTTTATTTGTGGTTTTCATAAAATCCAACCGTGATATAAGGCCTGTAGCTTATTCACAAATATTGGATGTATATAAAAAACATAGGAGGGATTATTTTGCTTTCATAGGAGCCGGAGCCGAGGAGTCCATAGCTACTATTATCTGGCCTTTGCTGCTATATTTTTTATTTAAAGATTACATGAAGGTGGGGTCTTATTTTTCCTTTGTTATGATAGCTGTAGCCGTTGCCAATTATATCGTTGGCTTGATTAGCGACAAATTTCGTAAAGATAAACTTGAGGAAATCGGTTCGACCGCCGTATTTACCAGTTGGATAGTGAGAGCTTTCATACAACATCCGGCGATTCTCGGTATAGTCGAGGTAATATATAAGTTTTTTCTCACTTTTTTTAGGTTACCATTGCTTGTTATAGCATACGATCACGCGTTTGAAGATAAGGAATCATATATAGCGTTCCGTGAGGCGAGTTATAAAATAGGTGCTATTCTTGGCTATGCTTCGTTTATATTCGTCGTTCTTGCAGATCTTCCACTATGGACGATACTTATATTTTCTGCAATCTTTTCTTTGTTCCCGATGCGCATAAAAAGCTGATCACTTAACGTGTCTGAAGATTGCTATGAATTTGTCATAATAAGTGTAATACATGTAGGTGTTTGCGACGATTAATCCGGGGAAGATAATCATTGTTTCGATGAATCCTTTCGTTTTTATTCGCAGTATCTTAATAGGTGGTATGCCGAGCTTTGCAGGAACTGGAAATAACCATGGCACACCTTCGCGTGTGAATGTATCCATGACAAGATGAGATATGAATCCGATCATAAACGCCCACCAAACAATGGTCATATTAACGATAAGAGTATTTGCGGCAAGCATGAGGGCAATTTTAGCTATTAATCCAGCCAGCACAACCCCCAGCACTGAATGAGATATAAATCTATGTCCACCGAATAGAGGGTGAAGCACTCGTCCGATAATAGATCCGGCCGGAATACGGTTCCATAAAGCGGCAGTCGGCTGGTCGATGTCGGGTGCCAAACCGCCAATCATATTAGCGCTAAATGCCACTATCAATGTCCCCATGCTTATATAGGGGAGATCTTGTGTTGCTGCAAAATAGGTTAGAGCCGTAAAGGCGGCAAGATCATGTGTTCTTCCTGTCATTCTCCTATTTTACAGTAACGCTCTTTGCGATGTTTCTGGGTTTATCTATATTGTTTCCCAGCTTTTTCGCTAAGTAATACGCCAGCAGTTGAAATGGGATAATATTCATGATCGCTTGAGTGGTTCCCACAGATGGTGTCTTAATAACGCGATCGAATCTCCCGTCGTTGGCAGGTCCAACCCCGATTACATAAGCTCCACGGGCTTTTACCTGACTAGCCGAGTTCATAACATCGTCGAAGGCGGCATCCTTAGAAAAGGATATCATTACATTGGATCCCTTCTCGATCAATGTAATCGCGTAGTGTTTGAGATCTCCTGCCGGTATTGCGTGCGCATGTTTGTAGGTACCTTCTATTAACTTAACCATACCCTCTCTAACTATTTGGAAATTTTCAAATGCACCCAGCATAAATATGTCTTTAGTTGTCGACATTTTCTCGGCGAGCTCAATGATCTCTTTATGATTATTTTCATTTTTCAGATAATCGGAAATCGCGTCTGCGAGCGACTTAAGCTCGGTTTTGGCCGATTCGCGTTGACCTATGGCCAATCTGCTTATGTAATATCCCCATACTATTTGTGAGGTAAAGATTTTTGTAGACATGACACAAATTTCCGGTCCGGCATTGGCCATAAAAGGAAAATCTGCCATGCGGGTCATCATCGAGCCAGGCATGTTTACATAAGTTGCTATCGATACACCCTTTTCTTTTAACTTTTCGAGTACTTCGAGTACATCGGCCGTTTCACCGCTTTGTGATGGGGCGATAACCAAATCGCCTTTGGAAATTAGAGGTATATAATCTTTAGCATCGGCGCCTATCAGGCTTGTCGCGTCTATTTTTGCGTAGAGTATGAGATACAAAGCGATTTGCGCTGATGCAATTCCGGCTGTGCCCGATCCGATTGTGAAAACTCTCCTAGATTGTCGTAATTTTGCTATAAATGAGTCCATAAATTCGGGCTCGGAGAGCACTGCATTGATCGCTTCCGGAGAATCGGCTATTTCTTTGATCATGTGGTGTTCGTACTGATGTTTGTCACGGTCACCTTCCTTTATATTGATAGGTGACATATTAAGATTTTTTTCCTGACCCGTGGCAATATCGATTACTTTTATTTCTTGACCTTTGCAGTACACCATCTCACCATTTTCGATAGTCTGCGCTTGGGATACATAAGGAGCGAAGGAGAGCATATCGGAAGAAAGGAATATTTCTCCGGTCGCTGATTGTTTTCCGACCACCAGAGGCGACCCATTTCTAGCTGCTATTATAGAGCCGTCTTTTGACAATAGTATAATGGTGTTTCGGCCTTTGATAATGGTGTATACGTATCTGACAGCTTCCAAGAGACTTCTACTTTTATAAGCCTCTTCTATCAGTCTAACGATAACTTCTGTGTCTGTTTCACTTAAAAATAGAGCATTTTTTTCTATCAGGGCACTTTTTAGTTCGTCAAAATTTTCGACTATACCGTTTTGTGCAAGTACGAACGAGCCATCTACGGCGGCATGAGGGTGGGCGTTTGCTTGTGTCACTGCTCCATGGGTTGCCCATCTGGTATGTCCAATACCGACATTCCCAACGAGGGTGCTGTCAGTCGATACTTTGTCAAGAGTACCTACTTGTTTTTCTACTTGTATTTTTCCGGAGTTCAAAATACCTATGCCCCAGGAATCATACCCGCGATAATCGAGACGTTTAAGTCCATTAATAACGATGTTTGCCGCTTCTTTCGGGCCAATATAGCCATATATTCCACACATAATGATAGGTGAATTTATAAAGGAAGATTGGGTGGATAGTGAGTAGAGCTATTCCGTCTTTTTTTATTGCTCAAATTACTTTGAGTATTATTAAAAACGTTAAGGTCGATAGCTTCGACCTGAAGGTTTCCGCAGATACTCCGCAGCTTTATAAAAAGTTGCGGGTCCGATTCTCCGCCTTTGGCAGAGCCTTCTCCTCGTATTCCTGATCTCGAATCTGTATCAGGACCACACGCTTTATTTTTTGTTAATTTAGCTCAATATCCAATTTTACCAATCCTATAGTATATAAGTATATCAAATATAATCTCAGTGTCAAACCTCTCCAATAAAGCCTTTTCTCCAGATCTCGAAGTCGGTGAGATCAACTTTTCCATTACTGCCGAAATCAGCTCCCAGGGTGTTTTCTTCACCGCTGTATTCTTTTCGCCATACTTCAAAATCGGTGAGATTTACCAGGCTGTCGCAGTTGGCATCTCCTGTGGGTTTTTTATCACAAATTGGTGGAGTTATTGAGGGTGCAGCGCATGTTTGGGAAGATTCACCCTCGCTAAGCGGCGCAGTCGAATTTATGATTAGAGGCGAGGCGGGGTTGACTATGGGTAATATTTTGGCGTTTACCGAATTCGGCGAGGAATCGCTAATATCTGTCACCAAACAATCATCAAAATGGTAAAGTAAAGCAGTCGAATCGTCGCTGATGAATTTAGCCGTGGGTGTAGTGTAGCTGTAACTATAGCGTTTTGTAGTAGATATTCTGAATTCATCCAATACACCCCCAAATGCCAAATATTGTTTATTGGGATCTGCTTTTTTTGCTCCTAAGATCATATACGAATCATCTTCTGCAAGGGCTGTCCTTGAGGAGTTGTATGATATGTTGCCCGACGGTCCAAAGAATTGGAAATCAAGATTGCCATCTACAAATATAGACATAAGACCAGTCGTGGCGATGCGCGTTACCGCCACGTGATGCCAGGTACCATCGTTAATTTGAGTATTACCACAAATGGTATACGACTCCGTAGCTGTTTGTACGCCGAAAGTTATAACTCCGCCTTCGATAGACACGCCAAAGCCACCGAAATCTTGTGGGTCAGATGCAGATGCGTCGAGAATAATATTACCTTTTGTCCAATCATTGCTTTGTGTAACGCATGGATCCGCAGTATTTTTTTCGGGTATTGTTTTCATGAGCCACTCAATAGTAAATGGTCCGGAGCCTATATTTGCCGCCGTTGACAGTCGTTGTAATTTTATAATGCCTGCATTACCAGATTGATCAGACCCATAGAATTCGATAGCACGACCTGGCACAGATTGAGCGTTTAGATCTGGCGCGATGAAGAAAAAACAAGATAGTATTATAAAAAAAACATAAAAAATCAGTAGTTTTTTCATATTACTTTATATGTTGCGATATACATTATAATGAATATACAAAACGTTGGAAATGGAAATTTTTTCAGTAAGTCTAATCGATATATTCCTCATCTTGTCGATCGTTATCTTTATCTATTCTAGCCATGGATTTATAGAGAGTTTATGCGATCTTATCACATTTATAGGCTCTCTCTATCTGGCTTACAGGTTTAGCCCCTTAGTCGCTGCTCTTTTACTTCAAGATAGAAGTTTGCCGGTAGGCATCGCGCACGCGTCCGCATTTTTTATTGTGTGGTTGTTCTGTGAGGCGTTACTATTTGTTTTATGTTACGTTTTTTTACTCAAGATACTTTTTAAATATAGGAATAATATCTACAATCACTACCTTAGATTCATACCTGCAACCGCACATGCACTCATAATGTATTTGTTTTTTGTAAGTTTGCTATTTTCGCTTCCTGTATCTGGAAATATAAAATACGAAATTATACGATCGAGAAGCGGGCCAATATTTATTAGATATTCTCAAAATTTTGAAAAAATGGCACGCAATTTGTTTGGAAAAGCTATCCTGGAATCTATTAATTTTCTATCGATCAAACAAGGAGCGAGCGAAAGTAGAAACCTCAATATAAATGTTGGGGACTCTGAGCTTATTTATGATACGATGTCTGAGAGTAAAATGTTTGAATTCGTCAATAGCGAAAGGAGTAAATACCATCGAAATATTCTCTCTCTTGATCCGAATTTAAGGAATGTTGCAAGGAAATACGCGAAGGAGATGTTGAAGTATAGTTTTTTCTCGCATGTATCAAAAGTAGACGGGAGTACAGTATCAGAAAGAGTGACCAGAGAAGGAATAGTTTTTATTTATATCGGAGAGAATTTGGCATATTCTCCGGATGTGTATCTAGCTCATGAAGGGCTTATGAATTCCGAAGGTCACAGAGAAAATATATTATCAGATAAATTCGGGCGAATCGGTATCGGAGTTATAGATGCCGGTATCTGGGGAAAGATGTTTGTTCAGGTATTTAGCGACTGATCAATTGTGATGACTAGGATGATCTTGCGATCTGAATAGGAAAAAGAATAATACTGCAGAAAGTACTACTGTCAATGAAGAGACCACGATAGGAGCTTCAGGAGTCAGGACCGCGGCTATATAGCCAGATAACATTGGTGGTATTGCTTGAGCTAGTGCTTGAACACTGGCATTAATCCCCAGAATTTCTCCTTGGATTGAATTGTCCGCAGACTTACTTACCAGAGATGTCATATTTGCCATTGTTAATCCATTGGAGATAGCTAATATTGGGGCGATATATAAGATATGCCACCAGGCGCCGGCGAAAACATAGGAAATAATTCCTATAGCAACTCCTAATAAACTTAATCTGACTATCTGGTACTCTTTGAATTTTTTTGACATTTTTCTTGTTATTACTATCTGGGTAAAGGCTGATAATAATCCGATATAAGCAAAAAAATCACCGATGTTTCCCTGAGTAAAGTGAAATTTTTTAATTAGGTAAACACTGAAAAATGTGGTAAAAAATGTGAAGCCACCCATAAATAAAAAGGAAGTGGCAAATAATACTCTTAGGTTTTTCATCCAGAAAGCATGCGCGATGTTAGTGATAGACTTATGCCATTGGATCGATAATCCCTTGTTTTGAGTTGTGTGAGTCTCAGGGAAAAATATAATCACGCTTAATACATTGAGAAAGCTAAGCAAAGTGGCGAACCAAAAAGGGGTTGAAGCACTGAACCAGCTTACAAGATGTGGATCTGATAATTTTCCACCTATATATGGACCGATTATAAAACCCAGACCAAAAGCTGCTCCCATGAGTCCGAAGTTTTTAACACGATTGTTTTTATCAGATATGTCCGCAATAGCTGCCTGAGCAACGGCAATATTGCCACCCGTAATACCATCTAATGCACGAGCAATAAAGAGGATAGGTATGTTTTTCCATATTATGCCAAGCGCAAATATCGCATAAGACGCGCAGGTTCCGGCCAGAGATAGTGCTAGAATATTTTTCCTTCCGTATTTATCTGAAAGTTGACCTAATATAGGAGTCGCCAAAAACTGCATTATCGGGAAGACTGCTGTCAGAAAGCCCAGTAATATATAGCCACTCTGGAGCGTATACCCTCTTGGCAACATAAAATATTCAGATCGAGGATCCGCCAAAAGCAGGGGAATAACAGGAATAAGTATGCCAAATCCAAGCATGTCGACAAAAACAGTAAAGAATATGACTGCCATAGAGTTGGATGTGTCTTTTTTATTCATATGGGAGTACTCATTCTAATAGACCTAAAGGTATAAATCAAACTCAATTTAGATCAGAAGTAAGTAAGTTTTTTTCCGGAAATGCTACTACGACAAAACGCATCGAATCAAGAAAACCGGTACAAGTGTATATGGTTAGTCTTTTATCTGCAGTTTGATTTAAGATGCCTATCTGATCTGGTTTTACTGTGCCAGTATACTCTGCGATAAAATTTTTAGCTGATCCGTCGGAATAAGTTATGACGATTCTCGCTCCCGGTTTAATTTTGATGAGTTTGCCTAGTAGTTTTTCCCAGTTATGTCCGTATAATACACTATTGCCGGTATCTCCTGGTATAGGCGAGCTGTCTAAATACGACACGCCTTTACTTGTAGTTTCCCATTTGCCATTCATAATTTTTGAGGGAATAATAGGCAGTTTTATCTTCAGATCCGGGATTTCAATATATTCCGGGGGATATGAAGGAATCTGCTGAGATTTCTCATTCAAAATAGAAGAGCGACGTACAGGCTGATAGCTTTTCATTACCAGGTTTACTGGTGTCAATCTCTGGGTATATAAGTAGATACTAGCCAGTATTAGCATTATTCCGGCTAGAGTCATTAGTCTGGCCAACATATGCTTTTTTTAACTTTTTTTCTGGCGGGCGAGTAATATTCCTGCAAAAATAAGTCCTACTCCAGTCAGTCCGACCGAATATATGAATACAATGTTGCCAGTCGAAGCCAAAGACAATACTTGTCCAACTGAATTGGACGAAGAGCTTGACGATGAGGAGGAAGAGGAACTGGAGGACGATGAGGACGAGCTGGATGATGAGCTAGATCCGCCACCGGTGCCGCCATTACAGGAATAAACGATATTTTTTGCCAAATATGGATCATCTGTTAGTCCCCAGGCAGAACCATCGGCTACGAAGATCCAACCGTTTTTGGTATATGATTCGATTTCTTCTTTTGAAAGATAGGGGATTTTCCACCAATTTGTCTGGATTCCAAATCCTGAGTTTGAGCAGAAGCACTGCATGTAGCCTATTTCGGATGTGCTATAAACTATATCTTTTCCTTGATATGACTTATTATCTCCCACTATGCCATGTATACCGGTATCGTACTGTGCCTTTACTTGTCCAACTGGGTTAAGGCATGAAGGATAGTCTGGAGCAGTGGCTGCAGATACCTGTGCGGTGATAGATAATACTAAAACCAGTGTCAATATAGCCGCAATGATTTTATTAAACAACATTATTATAAAGTAAATATTAACCTGTATTAAAACGTTATAGGATTATATCATATGTATTAAAATTATGCAATATATAGTGGTATAGTCTACTTTGTTATATTAATATAATAGGGTTTAAATTCATTAGAATTATTAACTATAAATATATAAGAAACCCATAATAAAAAATATTAAAAAAATTAAGGTTTTATACTGAGTAACTGAGAAGTATTTCTTAGAAGAGCGATGGTTGACTGTTCGTCTTTGCTGGAGTTGGATTTTTTTTCGTCTCTATTTTATTTTCAGGAAAATATCTTTTAAGAATATTCCAGAATTGTAGATTTTCAAGTTCTGTCCGCATATTGGGATTATAACCCTCAAAACGAAGGTTGTTGATCTTGTATTCGATGTCTACATCTCTGACTATTGTTGCCAATTTTTTGGTAAGGAATATGTTTTCTTTGTTTTCTAATAGTAAGTTTTTTATACGCAGATTGTCAAAGGTGGCTATTTTTTCAAAAAGATTTTCCACTGAATTGTAATCGTTTATTATTTGGGCAGCTGTTTTAGGGCCGACGCCTTTTACGCCTTTATAGTTGTCAGACGGATCTCCGGCTAATGCCTTATAATCTGGTATTTGCTTAGGTTTGACACCCATTTTTTCAAACACCTTATTCTCGTCGTATATTATAGTTTGGGAAATGCCTATCTTTGGTGAAATGATATTCGTTTTGTCGGTTACGAGTTGAAATATGTCTTTATCTCCAGTAAGTATAAGGGTCTCCAAGTCGTTTTTTTCGGCAAATAATGAAATCGTACCAATAACGTCATCCGCTTCGTATCCGTCTTTTTGGAATCGGGAAATTCCGGCTGAATCCAAAAGATTTTGAATATAGGGGATTTGCTCCTTGAATTCGTCGGGCATGCTGGGTCTGTGCATCTGATACTCGGCAAACATTTCGGCGCGAAAGGTGGGTTTGGGAGTATCGAAGGCAACCGATACATAATTGGGCTTGCTTAGAGATATTACTCCATGAAGCATGCCAAAAAAGCCATATATGACATTTGTAGGTATGCCTTTCGAAGTATGAAGAGGAGGTAGCGCATGAAAAGCTCGGTGCATTATCGCATTACCGTCGATGAGAAGTAATTTCATTTACTTATTATAAACGATATTATGAAGTTGGAGTCGTAGTGCTCGGTGGCAGGACTTTGTCGCCTACCAACTTGGCAAAATCCTCTCCATCCAAGGTTTCTTTTTTCATTAACTCTTCTGCCACGGCATTCAGTTGGGTACGTTTCTCTTTTATAAGGTTGACAGCGCGGTCGTAGGCATCTGATAATATTTGCTTCGTCTCACTATCTATCTTTGCCATCCATTCCTGGGATATCGAGTTTTGTTCCCAGTATGATTTTCCCCATTCAGTTATATCCATATTGGGTCCGTAATTAACAGGTCCAAGACTACTCATGCCGAATTCAACAACC
>CAYMOO010000005.1:0-29235 GCA_964392185.1 uncultured Gammaproteobacteria bacterium | reverse complement strand
CAAATATGCATTCAAAAAAGGCTATTACGAAACAATGCAGGCCACCATAGTTATCCCTTATCCGGGTACTCCACTATATAAAGAATGCAAAGAAAAGGGATGGCTTCTTACCGACAACTACGACGACTTCGACATGCGAAGACCCGTCATGAAAACACCATTTGATCACGAAAAACTTTTGGAGCTGGAGCAGGAGTTGTATTCGGCATTCATGACACCGCAATATATAACAAGAAAAATACTCGGAATAAGGAGTCTTCACGATTTCAATTATCTTTTTTATATGGGTTGGAAACTTATCGGTCATTTACTCGATTTCGACCCAAACCAGGAGAAGGCGAGTTTCTGGTCCTTCAAATTCTGGAAGAACGCGTCAACAAAACTCACAAAACATTTCCTGACTCCCAAGACTTCGGTAGACTACGAGAAGGATGCCATAAAATTGGCAGACAGCGCTGTGAATCTATAGCAAACGCATCATTGGCAAATCCTCCACCCAACAACTCAGATCTGCTGTTTAGGTTTTCTTAAGAAATATACTGCTCCTGCGGCAATAATGACAATAACTATCAATATCACAACGGCGATAACCAATCCGTTACCTGTGTTTGACGCTTGCTCCTGCGGAGCGGGACTTTGTACCGGAACTGTGACCGAGGGAATTGCGGTTGTGCCGGTTGGGAATACGTGGGTATCGTTCGGATTCTGATTCGTCCTCTGTATATAGGCGGAATTGTCCTTAAGATATTTATCGGTCGTAACCTCGATACTTTTACCGCTTTTTGCCGTATATCTCAAGATATAGGGTATAGGCGGCAACTTAGTCGAATCCACCGTGAAATGCCCCGTGCTATCGGTTGTGGTTTCGTACACCAATTGGTCGGAAAATTGGACATATACACCAATTTTTGTATTGGGCAAGACAATACCGGAATCGTCGTAGGCATAGCCGTCGATATTATTAAGAATAGGCGGAATCGCCATACGTGTACTATCACTGCTTTGGGCCGAAACAGGTTTGATGAATATATTCATTAATGAAACAAATATACTCTTGGGTAAGTAGTTGATCTGTGGCTGACTGAAATTTTTCTTCGTCGCTTCGATACCACCGATTACCTCACCTTTCTCAAGGAGTGAAATTTTTATAGATATTGAAAAGGCTCCATTTTTGTCCGCTTTGAAATCGAGCGGTATATAGCGGGCAAAAGTGGTAGTGTTGACAAGATTTGTGTAGACTTTAATATCGGAAAAAGGGTGAGATACAGTTCCCTTGATACTATACACTCCATTATTTTTATCTACCGTTTGAGTGTAATTCATGACTTTTACCGGATATGAACCGATATGACCGGCTTTTGGCACAAGTGGGATATTGCGCAACTGCGGTACTCCATCTTTCTGAACGATGTCGAGATTTGTCGAATCTCCAAGATATACATTCGAGTATATATTCAGATAGGATCTGTTTATATCCGCAACGGATGTCGGCAGTGAGGCATAGTTCGAAGCCGAAGCGTCCAGCTTATAAGTACCGTCTGGCACGACGAAATTAAATACACCATCTGCGAGGGTTGTGACAGGATTGTTCACTCCGGCTATGTGAGCTGGGCCGGAATATGCTCCGCCAACTTTTTCATAAAGGGTAACCGACGCTCCAGGAATCGGCTCCAAGGACTTGCTGTCAAAAACAATTCCGTACGGATCCCATCGCAAGGAGGTGCAATCACTATCGTCTTCAAACATGAGTTCGAAAGTGGCTTGCTTTTGTGATTCGTTATATCCGTCAGTAACATAAGAAGTGTTATCGAGTATATTTAGTGCATAAAACGAATGGTCGGTCGCCTGAGAAGTTGAACTTTTCCACTCCACCGCCGGTATCATACCGTCAACATCTGTCTCAACTGGCTTGACCGCTTGGTCGATAGTATTTTTTCCGATATCGAACAATCCATGAAATTTATACCCCGTACGACCTTCAAGGTCGGTGAGACTTGTTTTCCAATTGATATCGGTAACCTGATCGGCATTACCGGTGGTACATACCTGGCCGCCTGATGTGGAAACACATTCGACTATATACGTGTTCCAGTTCGATTTCGATGGACTGGAGGCTATAGATTTCAACGAAACAGTGTGTCCGTCTTTTCCTGTAAAACAACCCGCTCCCGGTTTATCACATAATGTTGCCTGCAAGCACACCAATCTCTGGCCCTTCAAAGTATCGGCGTATGTTTTTGCCGGATTATTAATAATGAAAACTAAAGATGTGAAAGTTAGAAATAACGCAAGGTATATTTTTCTCATAGATAATAACAAATTACAATATATTTTTTTTGGTGTCAATAAGGAGGGTAAAAAAAACGGGAGCCTAGAAAGGCTCCCGTATATAATTTTTCTACACTATCAGACTGTGGGCGCGGTTGGGGTTGTGGGAGGTGTAGGTGGTTGTGTCGGTGGCGTTGCGGCAGCGACCGGTACTGCTGGGGACGTATTGGGGTTTGACCCATACTGATTGTCTCCCGGAGTACTGTCTCCGACTAGCAGCACTATAAGAACGATCCAACCAACAATCGGGATGAGTCCAATAAGCCACCACCATCCGCTTCTGTTGGTGTCATGCAAACGTCTTGTTGTTGCTGCAATCGAAGGGATAACTAAGGCCAAATTATAAAGGCCCGACAATATACCAGATCCGCCTCTGCTTCTCAGACCCAACATTCCCTCGACGATACTAAGTATGATAGAAATAACGATATTGAACAACACGAAATACCAAAATTGCGCCCGGGAATCCCGGCCGGTAAATGTTGCATATTTCTGCAACAAAGCTCTCTTGTAGTGCTCCATATACTAAAAAATTTTTAATAATATAACTTATAATGACACATTCTTACTTCTGATACAAGCTAACTTTATAAATCACCACTGCCAACAATCCTATTCCGACAATCTGAGTTAATGAGAGCGCGTTGTGATAATAAAAATAATCTATACAAACTGCCGAGGCCGGCCAGACCAATTCGCAAATGGTACTTACTCGGGCGGGAACCATTTTTAATCCGTAATAATATATCGTGAGTGCGACCAGGCCAGTAGACATAACTATAGACATGAGCGCTACCCACTGTTCGTTACTGACGGCGCCGAGTGCGTGAGCCTGGCCGCCGGCATAAACAAATATCAAAGCAAATATCGGAGTGAGTGCAAATCTAAACGCGGTACCACCCAAAAAGGAAACTTTTTTGAGAAATACCTTACTGACAGCAGTAGAGCTACCCCACATAAACCCGGCGCCAAGCGCCATAAGGGCCGCCGTCAAAGTGCCGGAACCGGTAGAAAAATTCACCCTTAGATCTTTGAATGTTATAAGGTAAGCCGCCAATAAACCTAACGCAGCCAAAAATATAAATTTTTTTGAAATTTTTTCTTTCAGCAAAATCGAAGCCGACCCTATTGCCCAGATTGGTTGCAGCTGCTGCAAGAGTACTACCGCCGAAAACGGAATATAGTTTACTTTTCCCAGAGCTGCCGTATACAGAACCGTACCCAGTGCCCCCGAAAATAGTGAAACCACACCAACCGCCAACCAGTCTTTTAAGTTGAGCTTCTTAATTTCTCCAATCCAGCGATATGAGATAAAAATAAGAACCATGAAGCCCAGCAAGTGTTCATAAAATACAACTACTGCCGGCGGCAGGGCATACAGACTTCTTCTTAAAATTCCGTCGAAACTCCAAATGAGCGCCGCAATGACTATAAATAGTGGACCCATCCGGGAAAGTTTAGCTTTCATATTGATTGAAGCGACTCCTTTATTTCCTCTACATCTTTTATAATTCTTTCGACAAGTTTTTCCGTGGAAGGAAAATTCTCAATCGATCTTATACGCTTTACCACTTCGACTGCGATTGCTTTACCTTCCGTTTGGGGAAAGGTATCTTTATCAGCGTCTATTATATACACTTCGATACTCTTTTGTTTCTGACCGAATGTTGGAACCGGACCTATGTGCAGCGCGCCCATAAATTTGCGGTCATCTATCACAACCGTGCTGGCGTAAACTCCATCCTCAACAATCAACCCTTCGGGAATCTCAAGGTTTATTGTAGGAACACCGATTTTTTTGCCCCTTCCGTGGCCCTTTATTTGCTTACTGATAAAACGCATACCCTATTTTAACCGATAATGCTACAATTTCATCATGAACATCCTGATAACGGGCGGCGGTGGACTTATCGGTTCAAGAATTGTGGAGATGACGAACGAAGACAATCGGCTAAAAGTGTTGGCGCCGGACAGCCGGGAATTGAATATTTCTTCACAATCTTATCTGGCTGGCTATCTGGATAAAATGAGGCCCGATTTTATCATTCACTCGGCGGCGATGACCGATGTCAATAAGGCCGAGACGGAAAGAGATGATAAAAAGGGCATGGCATGGCAATTAAATGTAGAGGGTTCCCGGTATGTCGCGGAAGAAGCAAGTAAAAAAAATATTTTTCTCGTCCTGATCTCGACAGATATGGTTTTTTCCGGATCCGTAAATGATAAGGGTCCATATGAGGAAAATAAACAGCCGGAAACCGATCCTTCGAAGTTATCCTGGTATGGATACACGAAGGCCGAGGCCGAGCGAGTGGTAAGATCAACAATCGACAAAGACAAACTCGCAATCGTGCGCCTCTCCAACCCGGTGAGAAGAAAATATGAGCGCAAACCCGACTACTTAAAAAAAATTCTGTCCGCATACGACGGCGGCAAACCTCTTTCTCTTTTCGCCGATCAGTATCTGACTCTTACATATATAGACGAAGTTGGACAAGTCATAAAAAAAATCATCGACAACCGATATACGGGAAACTTTCATGTATCTAGCTCAGACTTATTCACTCCTTATGATCTGGGAAACTACCTGATAGAAAAAGCGCGCGGTGTGAAAGGAACGGTTTCGAAAGGTTCACTGGAAGACTACATCAAAAAAAGCGGCAGCGCCGCACGCTATCCACAATTTGGCGGACTGAAGGTAGAAAAAACAGAAAATAAACTAGGGATAAAATTTAACAGCTGGCGCGAAACAATATCGGAGATAATCAAATGAAAATTCTTGTTACGGAACCTAAAGATATAAATGGGAAAGCGGTCACATTGCTGAAATCGCAAAAACATGAAGTAGTCACTCGTTTATCAAACGATGATAAAAAAAATATAGAGGCACTGCTTATACGAACCTTAACCATCTGCGACAAGGATTATATCGGCCAGTTTCCTAATCTCAAATATATCCTTCGCGTCGGAGTAGGCCTCGACAACATCGATATGGAAGAGTGCAAGAGACGCTCTATCGAAGTGATAAACGCTCCCGGCTCCAATGCCAACGCGGTTGCCGAGTATGTGATCGGGCTCATGATCATGGCTTCCAGAAATTTTTCGGAACAAAGTGAAAATTTACATAATAAGCGGTGGCGGGATATGAATCTGATAGGGCAGGAGATCAAAGGAAAAACAGTAGGAATTGTCGGATGCGGAGCTATAGGACAGCTCGTCGCCAAAAAAATAAAAGGGTTTGACGTGGAAAAAATTCTTGGATACGATCCTTTCTTGACGGAGAAAATTCTTTCCGATCATGGAATAATCAAATCAAGTCTCGAAGACCTAATAAGTGAGTCCGACTATATTACGTTACACTTACCACTTATTCCCCAAACAAAAAAAATGTTTTCGGCTTCCCAGTTTTCGATGATGAAAAAAAATCCCATATTCGTAAATACATCAAGGGGCGGCATTGTCGATGAAGAAGCGCTTATAAACGCCCTCAATAGCAAGATCATCAGAGCCGCCGCTATTGACGTTTTCGAAAACGAACCACAAATCAATAAAAAACTTCTGGAGTTGAAAAATCTCATAGCGACTCCGCATATTGCGGCACTCACCGAGGAAGCTGATGAGGAAATGGCCTTGGCTCCCGTAAAAAAATTTCTGGCTATTATCGCGGACCCATAGCCGGATTAGATTGCTTTCTTACGCTGTCCAGCTGCTTGAGATTATTTAGCGTAAAAGGGTCGGTCGGGTCAATGTTTAGCGCTTGCCTAAGATACATCTCGGATTCGTCATATTTTCCTTCCCAGCTTGTGACGTATGCCATTTTATTTAGTATATCGAGGCTTGGTCCGGTTATATTCATTACTCTTTCATATAAGAGCTTGGCCTGATTGTAATTCCTTGCCTTGATACTCGCTTCAGCTAGAGAGTTATATGCCTTCACATTTCTGGGATTGTTTTTGATCGATTGGTATAGGTAAAAGGCCGCATTTGTTTCTCTTTTCGTTTCAAGATATTTTGCTCCCATAATATACAACTCTTCCGAAGTCCGCGAATCGCGCGGCGGATCGTCGGAAAATCTGGTCGGTATACCATACTGAAGATAAATCAGGCCCAAATTGCTGACTGGGGTATTGGCATCGTGCACGAGAGTTAATGAGTGATGATATAGAGGCTGGGCTTTTTTGTAGTCACCTTTTATAAGGTAACTATTTCCAAGATCGTCCCATCCGCGAAGCCCTCTTGGCGAAGTGGCGATCGTCGCTTTTGCAATCGTCTCCGTGGTGCGATAATCGAGAATACGCAACTCAGTCCTAACAAAATATATCAACATGAAAATTCCGATTGCGCCCGTAAATGCATATTTACCCCACTTTATCTTTTCCAGATAAAGTAGCGAGATGGCAAGAAGCGCCGCAAAAAAACCGGTTCCGTAATACAAATACCTCTCCGACATAAACCAGACCAGCTTCAGCGGACTCATCGTCGGCGCAAGAGAAACGAGCATGAGGATAAGCAAACCGGTAATTTCGCGTTTATATTTCCAACTTAAAATTATTGCCGCCAAATATATCAAGGATGCGATATACATGCCATAATAGTAAGTAGGCGTAATCGGGTTCCCATCGTAATAGATCATCAGATCCTTAGGATATAAATATAGTAGCGACATGGTTGCGATAGTATAAGGGATCCCTTCAACGACCGGTTTCATTGTTTGTTGATTTAGCGGCTCAGCCGCCTCGCGCGCGGAAAGCCTATCTGATATTTGCCCCGTCATAGATATGACAACATATATCAACACAGGTATGGCAAATATAAAAATAATCGCAGACTTGAGGATATCCAATTTTTTTCTGAGTAGAAATTGATCAAAAACGGCAAGGAGTGGCGGGACTATCAGCAACCAAACAGTACGGAAAAAAATCGCGGAAAAACAAAAAAAACCGATGGATATATATAATTTTTTTATATTCCCGGTCTTACGGTAACGGATAAAGTAATAGATAGTAATATTGTAAACGAGAGCATTGAAAAGGTATGGATTGCCGCTTATCCAGGTGACGGCTTCGCTGTTTGCCGGATGAACGGCGAAGAGTAAGGCGGCAATAAACGCCAATTTGGATGAAAAAATCTCCTTAAAAACCAAATAAAATGCAACCGCATTCGCCATGTGCAAACTAAGAGACATCAGATGATGGGGGAAAGTCGATTCGCCAAACATGTGATAGAAGATGGAATATAAAATAGTTTGTATCCGGAAATCGGCGACGCTCGCCAGAAAATTTCGGATCAGAGGATTAGTGACGAAAGTGCCGTAGTCGTCAATAAGCGTGAAATCGTTGGGAAACATCCAGACGTAAGTGAAAAAAGCTACCGCCAAAATAATAAGAATGTGTTTTTTCCGTGGTTTGTTATGGGGTGTATTTTGAACGGGCTTAACTTTACTTTTTTTCATGATCGGTTTATTTCGAATTCATCACTTCGCCAAGCGCATCCCGGACTCTGGCGTTTGAAGGATCAAGCTCCAGGGCTTTATTGAAATTGCTTATCGATTCTTCTTTTCTTCCCAGCTTCTGAAATAATACACCGGCATTTATATATAGAGATTTTTCGTTCGGCGCTTTCTTGATAGCCTCCATTATATGTTTTATCGCTTTTTCGTTTTGACCCGCCTGGAAATATACCACCGATATATTCTGATCGGCTTGCCACATGCCCGGATCGAGCTCAAGAGCCTTGGAATAGGCGTTTATCGCGGCGTTATTAACTCCGGCCTGAGTATAAGTGAGGCCGAGATTGTAATAAGCGTAGCCATTATTGGGGTTGAGAGCGATGGCATTGAAAAATTCTCTTTCGGCGTCCGGATAATTCTGATGTCTTCTATGCATATCACCGAGGTTCATATGTGCTACCGGGCTGTACACGGCGGTTTTTCCGGTTGCGACCCACAAAGTATCTTCGTTTGTAAAATCGGTATTACGCATAATAGTCCTGACAATTAGAGCTGCAACTACGATCATGGCGAATATATAAAGTGAGGTTTCGTTTCTTTTTTTATTGAAAAAAGAAACCACTACGTAACTAACAAGAAAGAAAAATCCGATCGACGATAAATAGCCATACCGTTCGTTGACGATAGAAGAAAGCCCAAAGGGGGTGAGTGTGGGAGCGAGGGCCAAAACGAATACGGCCAGCCAAAAAAACAAATTACGGAACCATCTATAAGTGATGTATAAAAGAACCAGAAAAAGTATAAAAACAACTACTCTCGCCCCGTAAACGAAAGAGCTCATGATAAAGTCGGAGTAATAAAACGTCAGTTTGTCTGGCCAAATATAAAGCTCAAGATAAGTACTTATTGCTGTAGGTATCTGGAGAAGCGGATTTGAGGAGATATTTTGTGCGAACTGTTCGTGTTTGACATCGGCGATTCGTGTCGTTATAAGCGAAATGTATTTGAGCATATGGAGCGCAGAGATAGCAAAGTAAGGCAAAGTTTTTTGCCAAGTTTTTTTGATATCGGTGAATAAAAAGAGAAACATTGCGATTATAAAAGGCAATATTGACCGATCGCCTGATAAGGTTGAAAATACCGCCAAAACCAGAGAGGCGTAGTAATATTTTTTGTTTTTGAAAGAAAGCATGAACGTAAAAAGCGAAGCGAGAATGAAAAAACTATACTGGTCGTATACTCCTCCCGATATCCAGGTAACCGCTTCCGATATAGCAGGGTGCACGGCAAAAATAGACGCGGTGATAAAAGCTACCGGCAAACTCGAAAAAAACAAAATGATCGCAAAAACGAGCCATACGTTGCCCAGGTGGAATAAAATATTCAGAATATGGAACGGTACCGGATGGATCCCTAGTATGTTTACGATCAGATAGTAGAGAATGGGCCGAACAAACATAATCGATCTCGTAGTTGCGAATTCGAAAGTAGTAATCTGCGGATTATTTTTTATGATTCCCACATCGTCCGAAACGAAATCACCCCCCAATGAATTTGCATATGTAATAATAACAATCAACGCCAGAAACAAAAAATATCCCCAGTACTTCTTAAAAAGCGCGACCGGCGAGAGCGTCGGAAACTCAAACCGTGAAGACGGAACATCGGTTTGTCCCAAAATCTTTTCATACCTGTCGGCCGGAAGTTTGTGTTTTATATATTCGTATATCATTTCCTCAGGAAGACCTAGCTCTTTGGCTATTTGGGAGACATTTTTCGATTTGGAATGTTTTTTTATATATCTTTTGTGCTCGCGGTTGAGGGACATATTTTTAAAAAGTATAAAATGAGTTATAATAGGATGCAAATTATGGTTTTCTATGACAGAAAAACCTCTGGTGTCGGTGATTATCACAACCAAAAATGAAGAAAAAAACATCGCCGCTTGTCTACAATCGACCGAAGCGCAATCATATGGAAAAGAATTCATCGAGAGTATCGTAGTCGACAACAACTCCACCGATAAAACCAAAGAGATCGCCCAAAAATTCACTAAAAACATCTTCAATAAGGGCAATGAGCGCTCGATGCAGCGAAACTATGGCGCACAACAAGCAAAAGGTAAATATTACATGTATGTCGATGCCGATATGACTTTGGAAAAATCCCTTATCGAGGAGGCGGTGACGCTTATGGAAAAAGACACACAGCTGCTGGCGTTATATATGCCGGAAATAGTATCCGGATCATCTTACTGGTGCCGGGTTCGCCGCTTTGAACGTAGTTTTTACGATGCGACGGCCATCGATTGTGTGAGATTTATACGGATGTCGGCTATGCGGCAGGTCGGCGGCTTCGACGAAAATATGACCGGTCCGGAAGACTGGGACTTCGACAAAAAAATAAGAAATATCGGCAAGGTAGGTATAACCCATGCCGGTGTACATCATAACGAATCCGATTTCCAACTTTCTAAATACCTGAAGAAAAAATCGTATTATGCCGAAAGTTTTAGCCATTATATAAATAAATGGGGAAAAGAGGACCCGGATATAAAAAAACAATTCGGGCTTTATTACCGCTATTTGGGTGTTTTTATCGAAAAAGGGAAATGGAAAAAATTTATTCTTCATCCAGATATGCTGATAGGAATGTATTTCCTCAGATTTCTGGTCGGGATTACTTATTTATTATCCAAATGAAAATACTCATAACCGGAGCAACCGGATTTTTGGGTCGCCATCTTGAGACCAAGTTAAAAAACGAAGGTCATGACATACTGGGGTCGGCCGGAAGAACTTATGCGGATAAAAAAATAACCGGAATGGATCTTACAGATTTCAATGCCGTGCAGTCCGTTATCGGCAACTTCCAACCGGAAATAATTTTCCATTGCGGCGCAATAGTCAACCTCGCCCGCGATCGGCAAACGGCGGATAAATGCATTGATATAAATATAAAAGGCACCATCAATCTTCTGGAAGCATTGCGCAATCAGCCTCCAAAAAAGTTTATTTTTACAAGCACCGAGGAGATATACGGCAAAAACCGGATACCCTTTAACGAAAGTTCGTTGCCACAACCTCCTTCTATGTATTCCGTATCAAAACTGGCAGGAGAAAATTTGGCTGCTACCTATGGAAGTGAAGCCGGATTTATTGTTAGGACCATCCGATTGGCCACGATGTATGGCTTTGACACAAATAAAAATAGAATGATACCTTCTATTATATTAAAGGCGCTGAAGGGCGAAAATATTCCTCTAAACTCCGGTAAAAAGAAAAGAGACTATTTATACATCGATGACGCGGTCGAGTGCTTGTTGGCAACCATCAGCTCCGATAAAAGCCAGGCAAACGAAGTGATAAATGCCGGAGGTGGCGATATGCACACACTCGAAGAGCTGGCCAAAACCGTCATAGAAATGTGCGGAAGTAAATCGGAAATAGAACTCAACGCATATCCCGACCGGCAAAACGAAGCGGACGAGTGGCTCATGGATATAACCAAAGCAAAAAGAGTACTCGGATGGAGCCCGAAGACACGCCTGCGGGAAGGGCTAAAAAAAACCATAGAATTTTATCGTCGCCATACGATATAATAATCCCACTTAAGATGGATCTTACCGAAAAAAAACTCCGGAAAGAAATTCAGAGCCGGATTACAAAAATCTTCGATCGCCGTAAAAAAAAGAAAAAATTCGTGCCCGGAAAAACCTGGATACAGTACTCCGGCGGAGTGTTTGACGACCTCGAAATCAACGAAAGTGTCGGAACTTTGCTTGATGGTTGGTTTGGCCTGGGCAAACACGCCGACGCACTCGAAAAAGGACTTGCTGAATTTGTTGGTGTGAAGGGCTCTATTCTCACCAATTCCGGCTCGAGCTCCAACCTGCTTGCTGTCGCCTCGCTTATGTCACCCATGTTTGAAGGGCATCTCAATGCCGGAGATGAGGTGATCACAACCGCCTGCGGATTCCCAACAACCGTAAACCCACAGGTCCTATACGGATTGGTGCCAGTATTTCTCGATGTCAATCCGGAAACATACAATATAGATGTCGAGGATTTGGAGAGGGCTCTGACCAAAAAAACCCGATTGGTAATGATCACACATACACTGGGCAATCCCAACGAAATGGATAAAATCGTAAAATTCTGCCGCGACAATAAGCTCTTTCTCGTGGAAGACAACTGCGACGCACTTGGATCGGAATACAACGGACGCCGGACGGGCAGCTTTGGCGTGCTCGCAACACAATCTTTTTATCCGCCACATCATATGACGATGGGTGAGGGGGGAGCGGTACATTACAACGATAAGAGATTCGAAAGAATTACGCGGTCGCTTCGCGATTGGGGGCGCTCCTGCTGGTGCCGCGGCGACAATAAGGACATGCTGGGCACTTGCGGCGTACGCTTCAATTACCGTGTCGGTGGGCGGCCTTACGACCATAAATATCTTTTCAACCAGATAGGCTTCAACCTCAAACCGATCGAGCCGCAGGCGGCAATGGGCGTCCATCAGCTAAAAAGAATGCCGTATTTCATAAAAAAACGGGCCGAAAATTTCAAACGATTATATTCACACGCCAAAAGGTGGGAAAAATATTTTATCTTGCCGAAATCTCTCCCGAAAGCCGAAGCTTGCTGGTTTTCTTTTCCCCTAACTATTCGCGACGGCGTGAAAATAGACAGAAAAGAAATGATATTTTATCTGGAAAGCCGGATGATCCAGACACGGCCTCTTTTCGCCGGCAATCTGGTGCGGCAACCAGCCTACTTCCGTGTCAAATACCGGACAATAGACGATCTCAAAAACTCAGACCGGATTCTCTATAACACGACATTTCTAGGAATTTATCCGGGCCTCGGTAACAAAGAAATAGACTATATGGCGGAAATTATGGATAAATACTTGAAAGAAAAACATCTATAAAAAGAATAAATCTGAATTATCGCAGAGACTTAGCTATCTGTGTTCCGATATCGAATTTCTCTGCCAGCTCGACACATTTTTCCTGCAAACTCATGATGTTTTCTTTTTCGATAAATTTTTTCAATGAATCTTTATCGGCTACGGTATTGGCTTTCCCCAACAGATAAGCGACACCGGACTCTTTGATCGGAGTCGAAAGCGACGGCTCGCAGCTTATGATAAATGGCATTCCACACATGAGAAAGTCCCAGATTTTGAGCGGCTCGATAAAATAAGTCGAGCCGAATTTATCGTCGTAAACCGCCACGCCAATATCACAGGCTGCCGCAACCTCCTGCCAGGCGTGCCTGCTTGTGAGATGCAGCACTTCAAAAGATTTGAGCCCATATTTTTTCCCGTATTCGGCAAACTTTTCATGCTTACCCGTGGGTGCGACCACGAAAGACAGATCGGGTCGCAATTCTTCTAACTTCTTGAATAATCCAAATAAAATATCAAACTGACGGTCGGTAAGGAGGCTGCCCGTCCAGGCCACTCGGTTGCCTTTTTTATGGTCTTTGCCTTTTGCATAAAGAGACGGATCGAATGGGGAAGAGTTGGGTATGTATTTCGACAAGACGCCGAATTTTTCTTTTTTATAGTCTTGAAGCGATTCACAAACTACCCATGTCTGATCGCTGCCCTGAGTTGATATCTTGTCTGCTTTTTCATATAAATATTGCATTAATTTGTTGCCGAAGCGGTTTTTGTTGAAATCCACGCTGTAAAAAACCAGATAAAAATCGAGAATTTTTCTGAGAAAAACAAGTGGAAAACAAGAGAGCGGGTCGATTGCAATAAGTAACATTGGTCCCCGATTCTGAAATCTGTACCTTGTAACCAGCCAGATGGCAATAAACATATCCAACAAGTACTTAACCGGCGCTAGCTTTCCTAAAAATCCGGGAATAGCGATGGTTTTTTCATTTTTCCAGAGACCATATTTCAAACCGCCCGAATAACCATCTATGGGTATTTGTAAAGCATCTACTTTTTGCCTTTTGGCCAAAGCATTGGCGACACTGCTATACGGACCTTCAAGAGCATCGAAAGGAGAAGTTTTGCGATAAATAATATGTGTAACTATCAGCACTTTCTTAAATTTCTCCATGTTTTTTTCTCGGTAATAATGTTATTCCGACCGCAATCAAATATGAAAGAGCTGTAAATGAAATGTTAATTATATTAACGAAGACATAAGAATCAATATTTTTCGGCGAAAGGAAGAGCGCCAAAATATATATAGGCATCAATATAGGCAATATCAGGGCAAACCGGCTGCGCCGAGCGAGAAAATAACTATTCATATACATAACCGCCGAATATAGCACTCCAAATATACTGGCGCGACCGAGTAGGGGAGCTATCGCCAGGAACTTTTTGCCGAAAACTATATTTATAAAAAGCGGAGCAAAAAACGTATAGGAAAAATAGGCGGCTATGCCGGCCGCGGCGATCGCAACCAATGAATATATTAGTACGGCATCCTGCCGTGAGTTCTTTTTACCCTGAGAAAAATATACGAAACTGATCGCGACGAGAGGTCCGAATACATAAAATATGATTTTAGAAAAAATCGACCAGGAATTATATAGACCGCTGTTTTCGGCCGACAAAAACTTTTTCACCAGCACGATATCGATATTATTGAAAAAACTAAGCGCGATCGTGGAAATAGTCGTGATGATAAACTGCCGATTGCGCAAAAGCCTGCCGAAAGAATAATGTGGGACTTCGGCCGGGGGGGATGTTTTACGGTAATACTTATGCACGACTCGGTAGCTCAAATACGAACCGGCGATGAGCGAAACGACAAAAAATACCACTACCGCGATGTATCCGTACCCTCCGAAATAAACCGCGAAAGCGCCGGAAAATTTCAGGAAAGTGACGACCAGACCTATCAACGAAAAAGCGGTAAAAAGATTCATGCCCTGAATAAACGTCTGATAAAGTCCGAAATAATAGGTTAATGCCAGTATAGGAAAAAATGCGATGGCACTTGTCATAGATAGATTGGTGAGATACGGAATCGCCGGCGTTAAGAGGAGAATAATCGGCGCCAGCCACCAATAAGACATACACCGGGCAATAAAATAACTTTCCACACGGCGGGCATGGGCAACGGGTGATTCGGCCGAGGCGATACGCTGGATAACGAAATAGGAAAAAATCGAAATCGGGATCGTGAAGATGGCCATATACGAAAAAAGGGCAGTGATTTCGCTCAAACCGGCCGGCCCCAAACGCCGCCCGGCCAACGAATTGAAAAGGTAGTTGAGGATGTTGATTATGAAGGTGGAGCCGGTCATAAATACTCCGCCTTTGAAAAATGCATTACCCCATGCAGCAGCCAACTTTTTCTTCATAATTAAGATAATAGTATACATCCTCTTTAACCCTGTGATATCATAAAGCATGATCAATCGTGAGTTATGCGAAAGATTTTTATCCTGCCCGAAGGATAACTCAGACCTTGAATTTACGGAAAAAAAGCTCACTTGTCACAAATGCAAACAAACCTACGAAATAAATGACGGTGTCGTAAAGATAATACCCGACCTGACAGACGATATAAAGCTTTCTATCGAAAAATGGGACGAATTTTACCGTAAAGAGCTCAATTCCAATAAATTCCACGAAGAATACGACCGCTATATGAGTATGCACTTCCAGGACGTTTACGCTCAGGTCGATGCGGTGAAAAAAATTAAAGGTTCGATATATATGGAAATAGGCTGCGGCCCAGGATTTTTCATGCAGAAAATAGCATCCGAATGCGAATTCGTGATCGGTATCGACTTTTGCCCGAGTGCGCTTAAAATAGCCAAAAAAATGCTTGACGAAAAAAAAGTCACCAACTATCTTCTTATACAGGCCGACATTCTCAGGATGCCGATAAAGTCGGATAAAATCGATCTCATATACGGCGGCGGCGTAATCGAACATTTCGAAGATACGCAAACTTGTATCAACGAGTTATACCGTGTTTTAAGAAAAGACGGGGTAAGCTTCAATACCGTTCCTTATTTGAATATCGGCTCGCTCACTTACCGGCAAGTTTGGGGGAATATACCAAATTTCCCGGTTCTCAAACAGATTGCCGAAATAATCCATATAAAACTATTCAAAGGAAAACATATGATTTTCGGCTACGAAATGTCGTTCTTGGCCTCGACTTTGGAAAAGGTGCACAAAGCCGCCGGATTCAAAAATGTAAAAGTAGAGCAATTTCATGTCAAGATGGTCTTCGAGTTTTTACCAGGACCAATCCGAAAACCTTTTATGTGGCTTGCCGCCAACTCCCGTTTCTTCTGGCCGATGGTGAAGGTATATGGAGTTAAATAAACCGATGAAAAAAATCTTCCACTCAAACCGCTACTACTATATATTGGGAGGTATTTTTTTACTTTATACAATCGATCTTATTTTCAGCTATCTCAATATCGATCTCAACTTCAGTTTCGGATACCTGGACCAACAAGCGCATTGGCAATCTACGCACGACTTATGGGTTGGAAAAGTTATTTACCGTGATTTTATATGGGAATATGGTGTCTTTATGCTCCTTGTACGTCTACCAATATTTTTAATTTTCGGGCAAAATTATCTTTCCAACTTGATAAATAATTATTTCTTCCTGCCGGCACTTGGCATTGGACTTGGATTCTTGACGGCAAAGGAATTTTCCAATAAGAAAACATTAATAACCGTAATGTTGCTGGCGTTTTTATATCATACGGTGAGCGATTACAATGCGGTCCGGCATCTTGTACCTGAGTTGGGATTGATTATGGTAATGTCGGGCATGATCGGGGGCAACAACAAAAAAAGACTAATCGGCTCGGCTCTAATTGGGTTATCACTGACATCCAGCCCCGAATACGCGCTTATAGGTTTAGCCTGCCTCGTTTTCTTTTTAACCCTTTCCGCATTAAACCCCAAAAAAGGGAAACTGCGGCCGATCTTGGAAACAGTCGGTGTACCCGCACTGATTGGCGGTGCATATTTATTTTATCTACAAGCGAATCATACTTTATCTAAAGCGCTGGTTTTCCATTCGGAACATATAAAAGCTTTCTATAGCGAAAGTCCTTGCCGGGAATTCTTTCCGAGAGCCAGTTCTTTACAGGAGATCTTTCTTTCCCCAGACGGCTTCATCGCTAATTTTTTTTATTTTCTCTACCGGATAAATTTGTATGTGATGCCTGTCGTTATAATAATTTTGACAGTGTTTGTTTTCCGCAATCGCAGATCGAAATGGTTTGTGGCCGACCTTACACTTCTCGTTTACTCCGTTTTTGCATTTGCCCGAACCATAAACACGCCCTGTTATATCCATTATGGATTAATGTTCGTATTCATTCTTTCGGCCAAATACGCTTTCTCCGAAAAAATCGGAAAAGGTCGCCGGTATATGTCTACCGCTATTGTCGTCTGGCTTCTGTTGGCTTCCGGTTACTATGCAACATTCCGGCAGATAATAGGATATTTCTCCAAACCACAAAATGCGGCTCAAGCATATTTGCCTGAAGCGGGAATATCCTTAAATGCGGACAATGTGGCCGAATACAACTACATAATCAAATACATCAAATCGCATGTTGCACCTGACAAATATATATTTACATATCCGGATGGCCCGTATAATCTTTTGACAGGACGAGAATCGCCGGTGGCATCTTACAGCACTTTATACTCAAGCCTGGCGCCTTCGATAGAAAAATATTCGCTGGCCGAAATTTCGGCCGGCAAACCCGAATATATAATCATTAACAAACTCAACTCTTCAAGCTATAAAAGCGCCATACATGGAGTAACCTACAATGTTCACGCGGTGGGACATGATGTATATTTCCAGGGCATAACAACATCATTGGAAGATTATATAAGCAGAAATTACGATCTGGTCGAAAAAAGGGAGATTGCCTGGATACTGAAACGAACGAACAAAACGAAATCCAAAAAGGAATTGTATTTGGAAACTCCGCTCAAAAATACTTGGAGTGCCCGCCCAATCAATATGTCCAGTCGACCGATGTTGTTTTCCGATCATAGTGTATTCAATATAACCGGCGCCAACTCACAAATCCTACTGACCAACGATCTGACGGGGATCGCCAAAGTAAAAATACCCGTAAAAATAGACCTAGGTAGTATTAAACCATTTTCAAAATTCGTATACCAGATAGGTTTCATAACAAATTCCGGTTTAATCTATAGATACAAAGCCGATTTTGTCACTTCCGACTGGCAAGATACGATCGTGGAGATGCCGGCCCTCGACAAAGGGCAATCGGTCACAACCATAATACTTACTCTGACAGACAATCTGGGATTCCTTCCTTGGGGCAAACCCGTTAGCTTCGAGATGAAAACCCCGACCGCCTACGTTTTGAATCCGGGTATTAAAATAGAAGACAGTATAAACAAATGAAAACAGTCGACATACAAGACTTGGAAAAACTGGAAAAAAAACACTGGTGGCACATATCTAAAAGAGAGGCAATACTTAGCTGTGCCAAAAAATTCGCTAAAAAAAGCGATTACGTGTTGGAAATCGGCGCCGGCTCCGGATCTTTGTTGTCGGCTTTGGCGCCTTTCGGAAAGCCGGTCGCGGTCGACATGAGCGAAGCGGCGATAGTAGCCTGCCAGTCGAAGGGAATAAAAGAGACATATCTGGCCAAATTCGAAGATTTTACAACCGATAAAAAATTCGGTGTAATCATCGCTGCCGATATTATCGAACATATAGAAAACGATAGGGAAGCTATTGCTAAAATTAAAAATCTGCTGGAACCTGGAGGAATTTGTATAATCCACGTTCCCGCTTTTCAGTTTTTGTATTCGTATTGGGATAAACGGATGGGGCATTACCGGAGGTATTCGTTGCCGGCGATAAAAAATCTGCTGACATCGGCCGGCTTCGATATTGAACTTGCCACTTACCGCCTTGAGTTTTTTATGCCGTTGGTAGCGCTTTTCAGAAAAATAACAAAACCTTCGGAAAAATCGGATTTTGATCAAATATCTTTTATGAATGGAATATTTTTGACAATAAGCAGGTTGGAGTTATTTTTTATAAATAATCTATCCATAAATATGCCTTTTGGACTTTCGGTATTACTAATTGCCAGAAAACGCAGTGCAGTATAGTGTTGTAGTCCCCATTTATAACGAAAGCAAAAGGCTGCCGAAATATTTTCCAGTACTTGTAGATATACTGGATAAAACACTCGTCAATTATGAAGTGATTATAGTCGACGACGGTTCGAAAGATAACACCGTGGAAATAGTAAACCAACTAATAAGTAATAAAATAGACAAGATAAAATTTCTGAAATTGAAACCCAACCGGGGCAAAGGCCGCGCGATTGGGGAAGGCATAAAAATTTGTCGCGGCGAGTACATTTTTTATACCGACGCCGATCTTTCCGTGGATCTGGAAAAAGCGCTACCGCTTGCGATCGGGGAGCTAAAAGCATACGATATAGTCATTGCCTCACGGCGTCTTGAAAAAAGTAAAATTCTTGTTCACCAGAATCAAATGCGTGAACTTCTCGGAAGTTTATATACTTCGCTGGCCAACTTCATTCTTAATACGAATCATTCCGACCTTACCTGCGGTTTTAAAGGATTCAAAAAACAAACGGCCATTGATCTTTTCGCAAACCTCGAATGTGAACGTTGGTCTTATGATGCCGAGATACTTTACAAAGCCAGCCTTAAGAGATACAAGACAACGGAAATCCCGGTCGACTGGAAAAATGATTTCGGGACGAAAGTAAATCTAAAGACAGATATCCTTAGTTCATTTATAGATCTTATTAAAATCCGCTTTTCTCATTGACAGGCAAAAAAATAGCTGATACCATTTCAAATAACCTTAAAATATGAAAGATATAAGACTAAGAGATTTCATCCCGCCGGTTGTTTTTTACGCTTACATGCACGCGATCGCACACCTCTTCGGATCAAATAAAAATTACTATCATACGGAACTCAAAGAATTTACATCACCTGTTTTTAATTCCTATTCCGGCCGCACGCATGAAGACATACTTATAGATTATTTACTCGGTTTCAAAAAAAACGGCTTTTATGTCGATATTGGCGCCAACGATCCGGATTTCCCCGGCCATACCAAACGATTTTATCTTAAGGGTTGGAACGGCATCGCGGTCGAACCACAAAAAAAACTATACGAAAGACTTTGCAAAAAAAGACCTCGCGATACCAACTTGAGAATCGCAATCGATTCCGAAGCCGGAAAAGCGACATTTTACGAACTACCCGACATGGACGTAGGTTCGACTCTCAATGCCACAATGGCCAAACTCACCTCCGTCTGGCATAAAAATGCTAAAGTGATAAAAACCGAAATCGAGACAATGACTCTTGAAGGGATGCTCGATAAATATCTAAAGAACAACCAAATCGATTTCATGAATATAGACACCGAAGGCACCGAACTGAGAGTATTGAAGAGCGGTAACTGGAATAAATATAGACCGAAGCTTATAATCATCGAAATCGTCCATTTCGATCGGAATGAAATTATTCAGTACTTGAAAACAAAAGGATATACCCTAATCTTTGTCAATGATACGAACGGTATATTCAAGGATGATAAATGGAATGATACTCCTCATGCTTGATTTTTATTCCACGCTAGTGTCCGGCCTATTCCTTCGGAAAATTCTGTAAAATTTGACCTGCCGAATTCTTTGGAATATTTCGATAAATCCAGCTTTACGATCTGCGGATCGGTTGCTATATGCTGCTTGTCGACATTGGATTTTGGGATGACGACTTCGGCTCCGGTTTGCCGACCCACTTCTTCCGCCAGTTCTTTTATACTCACCGAATCGACGCCCCCGATATTGTAAACCAAATCTTTACCGTAAAGAATGATATTGAGGAGCATGGCAACGACGTCGGCGATATAGCCCCAAGTTTTGACGGCTGCGCCGGAATCCATTAGCGTAATTTTCTTATCTTCTAAAGCTCTCTTTATGAATTCACCAAGTACTCTTTTATCTTTTGTCGATATGCCGGGGCCGTAGACATGCGAAATACGGACGACATAAGCCTCCACTCCTTCGTCGCGGCGGAACATGGAGCAAATCGTTTCGCCCAGTCGTTTCGATTCTCCATAGATAGAGCGGATGCCTGATGTTGAGATATTTCCGTTGTAAGTTTCGGGGACGGGTACAAGACCCACAGGAATATCGCCGTAAGTTTCGGCCGAGCTGAAAAACATAAATTTCGCTTTATTTTTTTTGGCTATTTGGAGTAAAATTCGTGTCGCATTTACATTGAGCTCGATCGTTTCGAATTTGTTTTCGATAAACTTTTGCGGTTGGGCGTAGCAGGCGGCATGGAATATATAGTCGACCTTTTCCTCGAATTGAAATAGTTTAGAAAGATCTACCGAACGGGATATTATAAGAGAATCTTTTTGGGATAAATCTTTAATATCGGCGTTCGGGCCATGGAGGCTGAGGCAGTACAAAGTGGTTTTATAATTTTGTGTTTTATTCAGATATGAAATCACGCTCGCAATATAGCGGCCGAATAGTCCGTTGGAGCCTGTAAGCAGGATTCGTTTCTCTTTGAGAGGGAGTAAACCCAGATTCTCAATGATTGATTTTACGTCCTCTTCGATAATTATATTCATTAGGGCTGGAACGGTTTAATATACAAATGCTTTTTCAGCTCTTCCCGGTCGAGTGGCGGGTATTGGTCTTCGATACCGGTATTCCACCCTAAGCGCGGCTCGAGCACAGTCTTCCGTTGTAGTTTTACTTCACAGATTACAGGGCCCTTCATAGACAGGACTTTTTTTACTTTTTTTTCGACCTCGCCGTTGTTGTTTATAATTTCGGTCTTCAGCCCATATGCCTCGGCGACCCTGCGGAAATCGGGGAAAGTATAGCCCCATTTTTGTGCAGCGCCGACGTATCTCGATTTAAGATAAGTATCTTGATACTGCATGATGATTCCGTAAGACTCGTTATTGAGCACAAAAACTTTGACCGGAATGTTGTACATCTTGTATGTTTGTAACTCTTGGATATTTACCTGCATTCCGCCGTCGCCGATTGTGCATACCACGTTTTTAGCGCCTTTTTTACCTGCCAAACCCGCACCCATCGCCGCCGCAAAAGCATAACCCATCGGGCTATGAGACCAAGATGTGATAACACGCTGATTTTTTTTGACTTCAAAAGCCTGGGCCAGAGGGACAATATTACCGCCGCAGTCGCCAACTATAATATCTCCCGGCTGCATAATTTCCGATAGTTTTTTCATAAAATAATACGAGTGAACACGCTCGCTCTTTTTTTCATAAGCGGGTAGAACCGTCGGATATTCGAGCTGCCATTTTTTGGATTCTTTAAGCCACCCGGAAAAATTTGGAATGGTAGCCGTTTTTATCGCTTGCGTCAAAAGTGGCAGGAATTCCTTCAAATCGGCATTGATATTCACATGGCCTTTTATCGGCTGATCCTTAAGCTCGCCCCAGTCGACATCGACTATATAACGCTTGGCTTCACGGGCAAAACTATCGAGCCGGCCTCCGGTTTGGCGGCCGTCATGACGGGAACCGAGAGAAATCAGCAGGTCAGCATTTTGGAAAGTGATATTGGCTCCCCGTTGTCCGTAGGTTCCGATTCGTCCGCGGTAAAGCGGATGATCGCCGCTAATTGTGTCCAGGCCTACCCACGTAGCAACTGCCGGAATTTTGAGATGTTTGAAAAGCTCCCGTGCCTCGGCGACTGCGCCCGCATGGTCGATACCGCCTCCGACAAGAACGACGGGATGTTTGGCTTTTTTGAGATCCTCCACAAACTCTTTTATTTTTGCTTTAATTTGTGTCTCCGTCTCCGATTTGTAGATTTTTTCCGGTTTATAACTTTTCAGCTTCGATGGATCGATATCGGCACGCTGTATATCTACGGGAATATCAAGAAGAACCGGGCCGGGGCGGCCGGTGGTTGCAAAATGATAGGCCTTCTCAAGCTCATACCGAAGCATCTGTGGATCCATCACGATCGCCGAGTATTTCGTGACGCATCTGACCATCCCGACGACATCGGTTTCCTGAAATCCAACCTGACGGACCATTTTTTCTCCTTTTGTGAATTTGCTGTTCACTTGGCCACTTATGTAAAAGGCAGGAATCGAATCGTACCAAGCACAGGTGAGTCCGGTGAATAAGTTGGTTGCGCCGGGGCCGGAGGTACTGATCGCCAAACCAATTTTTCCGGTTGTCATGGTGTATGCATGCGCCGCCATCGCCGCCGCTTGCTCATGAATGGGGTGATAAAGTTTGATTTTTTTGCGGCCGTTGAAGGAGTCGAGCACATCGGCAATAACGGAACCGGTAATGCCAAAAGCGACAGTCACGCCCTTCTCTTCAAAAAAATCGACGATATAATCGGATGCTTTCATAAATAAATAATAATGTTTAATTACTTGATTTTATTTTTTCAGTGCCTTTTCCATCCTGTCCAAACCTTCTTTGAGCTTTTCCATCGATGTTGCGTACGATAAGCGCAAATACCCCTCGCCGTATTTGCCAAACGCGGTACCGTCAAGTACCGCCACTCCGGCTTTTTTAAGAAGGTAGTCAGCAATTTCTTTCGCGGATTTACCGAATGAGGTGACATTGGGAAAGGCATAAAAAGCGCCTTGCGGCTCGATACATGTCACACCATCCATACCATTGAGTCGCTTCACCACATAATCGCGCCTTTGGCGGAATTCTCTGGTCATGGCATTAATCGAATTTTGCGGTCCGGTGAAGGCGGCGATTGCAGCGTATTGGGTGAATGTCGCGGTACATGCAATTGTGTGAGTGAGAAAATAGTCCACATATTTCATAATTTTTTCAGGCGCGGCGATATAGCCTATGCGCCAGCCGGTCATCGAATAAGTTTTTGATAAAGCATCGACGAGTAATGTGCGCTCCTGTACTCCCTTCAGACCGTAAAAACTCGGATAATCTTTGCCAGTATATAAAATCCGGGCGTATATTTCGTCGGTCATCACCCAACAATCTGTGCCGCGCACCATAGCGGCGATTTTTTTCAAATCTTCGATCGGAATGACGCCGCCCGTCGGATTACTTGGTGAATTAAGAATAATGAGTTTGGTTTTTTTGGAAAACTGCTTTTCGAAAACTTTCATGTCGAAGCTGAAACCGTTTTTCTCAAGAAGCGGCACCGGTTTTTTTACGCCTCCCAAATATTCCGTCATCACTTCATATACGGGGAAACATGGGTCGGGGTAAATCACCTCATCGCCCGGGCCTATGGTAAGCGCCATGGCTGTATAAATCGCTGTTTTACCACTGGGGGTAACCGCTATCTGCGAAGGAGAGATATCGAGTTTTCTGGATTCGTTTATCGATTCGGCGATCGCTTTTCGAAGCGGCATGATCCCGAGTGGCGCAGTGTAGCGAGTAAGTCCTTTTCTTATCGCGTCTATCCCGGCATCGGATATGTGTTTGGGAGTGGGGAAGTCGGGCTGGCCGATCTCGAAGTGGACGATATTTTTTCCTTTCCTTTCAAGCTCTTCACACTGGGAAAGTACGGCGTATGCGCCTTCGGGCTTCAGTCCATAAATCGCGGGTGCGAGTTTCATAAGGAATTGTTTCATCATACAGTATCGGATGAAAAAATTCCATAACCATCATTGACTATTGTAATCTCATACGATTTCTCTATAATAACTTCATTGTAGCCCCAGAAAAATATGGATGCTCCAGAATATATTTGGAAATTACAAGAAAACGTTGTCGATAATTCGTGTATCGACATTCTCACGCGCTTCATAAAGACAACTAAAAGATATACACAATTCGTGGAAGTGAAAAAATTCGAAACGGAATGGAGCAGCTGGCAAGGGTGCAAATACAGTATATTCGTCAACTCGGGAAGCTCGGCTAATTTGGTTATTCTCGACGCTCTCAAAGACTTATATAAATGGAAGCCGGGTGACGAAATCATCGTTCCGACCGTTACTTGGATAACCGATATTTCTTCCGTTTTACAACTCGGACTCAAGCCGGTTTTTGTTGATTGTAATCTCGAAGATTTTGCCTTCGACTACGATTCTCTCGAAAAGAAAATAACTTCAAAAACGAAAATGATATTTTTGAGCCATTTATTGGGATTCCCGGCCGATGTGAAAAGAATAAAATCCATAATCGGCAGCCGTAAAATCCTTCTCGTTGAAGATTGCTGCGAATCACATGGTGCGCGGATCGGACAAAAAAAAGTGGGCAACTTCGGCATCGCCTCAAGCTTTAGTTTTTACTGGGGCCATCATATGACAACAGTCGAGGGAGGGATGATCTGTACCGACGATGAAGAAGTATTCAAATACTCGGTTCTCAAAAGATCGCATGGCCTGGCGCGCGAACTGCCACCCAAATATCATGATTATTACAAATCCAAATATCCGGACATAGACTTTAATTTCCTTTTTCTGACCACCGGATTCAACGTCCGCAATACCGAACTGTCGGCCGTCCTTGGCTCTTCTCAAATCAAACTCCTCGACGGATATATAAACAAACGCAACGAAAACCACGATATTTTCGTTTCGATACTTAAAAGATACGAAGATTATTTTACGATACCTTACAAAAAAGGAATTTCATCTTTCGTGTTGCCTTTCATCGTAAAAAATTCTTCCCACAAACTGCCGCTGCAAAAATTTCTTACCGAAAAGGGTATCGAGTCGCGCCCCATAATAAGCGGAAACCTGCTCAAACAGCCTTTCCTCAAAAATCTTACCAATGCGGAAAAATTCCCCAACGCCGACATAATCCATAAAAACGGTTTTTATATCGGCAACAACCAATTCGTCGGCAATAAAAGACTTGGCTTACTGGAAGATCTTCTTGATGAATTTTTCGGCAAAGTCATAAAACACAAAGGCAAACTCAACCCGCGCATTACCCAATTGACGGAAGAACCCTGCTGACATGGAGCCGGACGCAAAAATATACTTGGCCGGACATGAAGGACTTGCCGGATCGGCGATATTAAAAAATCTGAAAACAAAAGGTTTCCGCAATATAACAACTGCGTCGAAAAAACATCTTGATCTTACTAATCAAAAAGAGGTCGAATCTTTTTTCCGGGACAAAAAACCCGATTATGTAATACACGCTGCCGGGCGCGTCGGCGGGATAAAAGCGAATGTATCTTATCCGGCCGAATTTTTATACGAAAATATGATGATCGCCGGAAACGTTATTTGGTCGGCTTATAAAAATAATGTAAAAAAACTACTATATATATCTTGCGGATGCGCTTATCCGACAAAGTCGGCCCAACCGATAAAAGAAGAATACTTACTGACGGGCGTGCCCGAACCGACAAACGAAGGCTTCGCACTTGCAAAAATCACCGGTATAAAACTTTGCCAAACTATAGCCAAAGAATATAAACGTAATTTCATCTCCTGTATCCCGGCCAATACTTACGGCGAAAACGATCACTACGACGAAATGCGCTCCCATGTAATTTCGGCTCTTATGAAAAGATTCCATGAGGCAAAAATAAAACAGCTGCCGGAAGTCACGATGTGGGGAACTGGCGCAGCCGTGCGCGAATTTATTTTTTCCGAGGATTTAGCCGAGGCAGTTCTATTCTTGATGGAAAAATATGACGATCCCGATCTGATAAATATCGGCGGCTATGAGGAAGTTGCCATGAAGGAACTCGCTCAAATAATCCAGAAAGTAGTCGGATACGAGGGTAAGATAAAATACGACACGACCAAACCCGACGGCATGCTCAGGCGCTCGCTCGACGCGTCTAAAATAAAAAAATTAGGCTTCCGTCCCAAAACTCCGCTAAAGACCGGTTTGAAAAGATCCTACGAATTCTATCTTAAAAATATTGCAGTGAAATAATCGGCGGCAGTCCTATTGTGTCCGCCAAGGGAGAGCGAGCGTCCGGCATTTTATTCCGGCCTCGCTATCTGCCTGATCTTCTCCCAGCTCCAACAAAGAAAATCCGCTTGCTTCCAATCTCGAACCAATAGAGCCGACCGCTCTTCTTGAGGGAATAAGAGCTATCTGTTTGTCTCCAGATGGCAAATAACGTATATTCAAACCACCTTGATTGACAATATCAGTACTGACCGTTTCGAGCCAGACATTCCTGCCTCCGAAACGCTCCAAGATGAGCTCGGCATAATCTTCGTATTGCTCATCGAGAAACACATTGTGGGTATAACCATCGGAAAAAGCCGTCAGATGTGTATCTATGTGACCGGAATAAATAGTCAGCGGGCCGCCGACTTGTGCGGCCCGCTTGTTGTCGATTACGGCATGTGTCAATTCTGGAATATCAACAATATCGTATCCGGCCTCTGCAAATAAATTACGATGAGCATGTTCTGTCAGCATCGAATGAATTAAGACGGGGCTGTTTGCTACCGGCACCATATATCCGTTTGTGAACGAATCAGATGCGCGGACAGACTTACCACGGACTAATTCTGGCAGAAGCTTTTCTATTAGATTGGTTGATAGCCCGGATGCGTCTGCTGCTATCTCGAGAATCTTCGCATATGGGCCTTTATCTGCAAAAACTTTATCATTAAACCCGGCGACTTTATCGGTGAGCCAACCTTCAAGCGACAAAAACTCCTGGTAAGACATATTACCTACTACAGGCATGTACTCCGGAAGATTTTCATTAATTAATTTACTTGGATAGTGCTGCGCAGAAAGATCTGGTTGGTGATAGAACAGCACACCGCGGGGGTAGCGGCTAATAATCGATTCCGGAGCTATAGATTGCTCAATATAATTCATAAAAATGTCACCTGTCATTATACCACCGTTATACGAAATCAACATTGTGCCATTTGGCTTGCTGTTACAGAGAAATAGAGGTAAAATTCTTTAAGAAACAAAAAAAAGAATAACGAGAGAAAATTTTATGAAATTCAAACCCATCGCACTTACACTTCTCGACATCACTCGTACCACAGGCAATCTGGAGGAGTACTTCGCTCAGCGTTCGGAGAATTTTTACTTATATCTTTTTCCACCATCCTTCGTAGAAAAAGAATCACGACTTATTTACTACAAAGACGGATCGATAAAATGGGAAAAAAAATATTTCTGGTATAAAGGCAAAAACAAATTTATCAAAACAATTTTCTGTTATTTTTATTTACTGCATTTATTAATTTTCGTCGTACCGAAAAAAACAATATTCATTACCTACCAACCTCTTTTCTGTGCTTTTAGCTCGATTCATAGACTGTTGAAAAAAACAACTTTGGTATTCGTCGTCGGGGATTACTTTCCGGTCCGCACTGATCCTCTCACTAAAATCTATCACTTCCTAACCAAATATTATATGAAGCATTGTAAATATATCTTGTTGCCGAGCCCTATGTACGAAGAGGTGTATAAGGTAGCCAAGCCATCTTGGCAGCATCGGGACGAGTTCAAATATGCCGTTAAAAAAATTTCGGTAAAAAGACAACCCGTCCGAAATCTTCTAGGTTACATAGGTCATGTCCGAAGTGGGCAGGGCATCGAAATAATATTCGACGCTCTTTCTCAATGTGTCAACTTGAATTTGGAGATGATCGGCCATGGGCAGGTACTGGATGAATACAAAAAAATGGCCGAAGAAAAAGGAATTTCGCAAAGAATAAAATTTTACGGATTCGTAAAAGATGCAGGCAAGATGGCGGAAATAATTTCGCGGTGGGAAATCGGGATGGCCGTTTATGACCCTTCTCCCAACAACCTCACTTTCTATACCGAACCAAGCAAAGTCAAAACTTACATCCAGTACAAAGTACCTGTAATAATGACAAAAATTACTTATATATCCCGCGAGCTTGAAAATACCGGTGCGGGTCTGACTGTAGATTACAATGGGGCAAGCATCGTTGAGGCGATTGGAAAAATTCAGGATAAATACACTGAATTTGAGAACGGTGTGCAATTACTGCAAGACAAATATGAATTTTTCAGGTATTATGATACCCATTTAAGATTTCTTACCGAAATATGAAAAAAGGTAAAAAAACAAGTTTAGTAACCGGAGCCGCAGGCTTCATCGGATCGCACGTTGTCGACCACTTATTAAAACTTGGTCATGAAGTAGTTGCTCTCGATGATTTATCCGGCGGATTTAAGCAAAACGTAAATAAAAAAGCAAAATTTGTTCATGGATCAGTAAACCACGAACAACTCCTCGACACCCTATTTGAAAAATACAAATTCGACTACGTTTATCACCTTGCTGCCTATGCCGCCGAAGGTTTGAGCCATTTCATAAGACGTTTCAATTATGAAAATAACCTTATCGGGTCGGTCAATCTTATAAACTGGTCGGTGAAATATGGAGTAAAGCATTTTGTATTTACATCGAGTATCGCCGTATACGGACCCAATCAGACACCAATGATAGAAACACTCACTCCGA
>CAYMOO010000004.1:34953-37673 GCA_964392185.1 uncultured Gammaproteobacteria bacterium | reverse complement strand
AGACGATCCCGACTTCAATGAAGTGCATGGAGAGATTCTTGCCCACAATGGCGCGCATGCCAAATACGCCGCCAATGATACCCCTCAAAACGCATGGGAAGTAATCCAAACGGATCAAGCGCTACCGGAGGAGCTCCAAGGACATGTGCAAGACCCAATCGTGTAATTTTTGTGTCGATATGACATAAATAGTTATATTGCCAAAAGGGATTAAATTTGATATAACTTTAATTCGTGAATATGATCACTCTTTCTTCGGTATCCAAAAAATTCGGGGAAAAATACGCCACAAAAGAAATATCTTTCAAAGCGGATAGTGGAGATATAATCGGACTTCTTGGCCCAAATGGCGCGGGCAAGACGACTACAATGAGGATAATTTTGGGATATTTTCTGCCGACATCGGGTAAAGTTGCGATCGATCACTTGAATCCGATAGCCGATAGAATAGAGGTGCTGAAGCGGATCGGTTACCTACCGGAAAATAATCCTTTGTATCCGGATATGAAAGTATCCGAATATTTAGATTTTGTAACTTCGATAAAAAAATCAGCTAAAGACCAAGTTGAAGTATTGGTAGAAGATATCGGATTGGCAGATGTGCTTGATAATAAAATTGAGAATTTGTCGCGTGGCTACAAGCAGCGTGTTGGACTGGCCGCAGCCCTGATCGGTGACCCCAAGATACTAATCCTTGATGAGCCAACCTCCGGCTTGGACCCGATAGAACAAGATAAAATCCGAGAGCTTATTAAAAAAATCGCTCCCAAAAAAACGATCATATTTTCTACGCACATATTGTCCGAAGTCGAAGATATAGCGAATAAATTAGTTATAATCGACCGTGGCGAGATAGTTTACGACGGTACCAAGCCGGCCGGCAAAGGGGCGGTCGAGGAGTTGTTTAAGAAATTGGTCAGACAGCATTCGGCGGTATAAAACAATATGATAACTCTAATAAAAAAAGAAATAAGCTATTACCTAAATAACCCTGTTGGATATATAATAGTAGCCCTGTTTGGAGTATTCGCCAATTTCCTATTTGTTAAAGATATATTTCTTAACGGTTCGGCGTCGATGAAGCCCTTCTTCGGTTTGCTGCCTTGGCTTTTTATGGTTTTTGTCCCAGCGATCACGATGAGAAGTTTGTCGGAAGAAAAGAGAGTTAATACTATAGAAACCTTATTATCTTTCCCCATTTCTGAAGCGCAGATAGTAATTGCCAAATTTATATCATTAGTAATTCTCATATCCGCAGCACTTTTACTTACTGTCGGTCTTCCTGTATCATTGTCGTTTTTGTCGGGTCTTTATTTGCCTGAGTTGTTGGTGGGGTATCTTGGAGCCATCTTACTGGGTGCGTCTTTCGCAGCTATGTCTCTTTTATTCTCTTCACTAACGAAGAATCAGGTTGTCGCCTTTTTGATCTCGGTAACAGCCATATTTGTTTTGGTGGTCATCTCTACCGATTTTGCCGCCAGCACTTTGCCGAAATTTGTAATCGATAACGCTACATTGTATAGTCCGGTATATCATTTGCAGAATTTTGCTAAGGGCGTAATAGATTTACGGTCTGTCTTTTATTTCCTGAGCTTTATATCGCTCTGTTGTTTTCTGACGATTATCGATCTGGAAAAAAGAAGTTAATACGAAACTATGGATTTTATAAAAAAATTACCTAAATTAAACCTTGTCCGGCTGCTTAATTTAGCAGAAAAAGACCGGAGACTCATTGCATTATTGGCAATCGGCGTGTTTCTTCTTGGTAATTTAATGATTTCATTTATATCTTTGCGCGCTGACCTTTCCTACGGTCGCGCCTATACGCTGTCGGATTCGTCCAAAAAGATTTTGAAAAAACTTGACGATGTGGTGACTATAAAGTTTTTTGTCTCTTCGGAATTACCGAATCAGCTTAGCCCTCTCCGGGCCGATGTAGTAGATCTGTTGAACGAATATAAGAAGATTGGCGGATCAAAAATTAATTTGAAAGTACTTGACCCTAACAAAGACGAAGCTGCGAAGAATGAAGCGACTGAGGCCAATATACCGGAGCTGCAATTTTCGTCCATCGAAAAAGATAAATATGCAGTCACCGCGGCCAGATTCGGAATCGCTTTATCTTATGGCAGTAAAAAATCATCTATTCCGCAAGTAACTAATATTGAAAATCTAGAGTACAATCTTACCTCCGCGATTTACAAGATGACGAACAAAGAAACAGCAAAAATAGGTATAATGGGATATCCGCCTTCGTATAACCCTCAGGAAGACCAACTCGGGCCAATAAAGAATTTTCTGCAACAACAATTTAATGTGGATTATGTAGAAGTGTCTACGGGCTCAGCCGCCATAGACAAATCATATGGTGCAATCATGGTGTTTGATAATCGGGAGAAACCATTCAATAGTATGGAAGTGAAGGCGATAAAAGACTATGTGTCCAATAAGGGGAATGCGATATTTTTTGTCGACGGTGTGTGGGTGCTCGACAATCTAAGCTCGGCCAAAGCCGACAATGGTCTCGCACAACTTCTTGGTGAATACGGAATAAAAGTAAAAGATAATTTGCTTCTCTCGACGAGTTCGGAGTTTGTAAATTTTGGTAATTCTACACTCTCTTTTATGGCTCCTTACCCTTTCTGGCTAAAGACGAATGTTTTCAACAAAAATTCATCTTATTTTTCCAATGTGCCACAGCTTACTTTTCCCTGGGTTTC
>CAYMOO010000004.1:18036-34853 GCA_964392185.1 uncultured Gammaproteobacteria bacterium | reverse complement strand
GATGAATAGATCCTTATATTCCATATCATATTATATAATAGTATTCATGATCAGAACACGTATCGCTCCTTCGCCAACCGGTTTTCCACACATAGGAACAATTTACCAGGCACTTTTCGATTATGCATATGCCAAAAAAAATAACGGAAAATTTCTCGTTCGCATAGAAGACACCGACAGAAAAAGAGTTGTCGAAGGTGCGGAAGAAGCAATTTATCAGGCGCTCGATTGGTTTGGTATCGCGGAAGATGAAAGTGTGCGCCGGGGTGGAGAGTTTGGCCCTTATCGACAATCGGAGAGGCTGGAGATTTACAAGAAGCATGCGGAAAGATTGGTCGAAGACGGTCATGCTTACTACTGTTTTTGTTCCAAAGACAGACTGGAAAGCGTCCGCCAGGAGAAAATCGCACAGAAGCTACCGCCAATGTATGATAAATTTTGCCGTTCGATGCTTAAAGAAGAGGCGATGGAGAAGAAAAATTCCGGAGCTCCTTGGGTGATAAGGCTCAAAGTACCGGAGAAAACCAAAATTGTCGTCAACGATCTTATAAGAGGTAATGTGGAATTCGATACCGACATGGTTGATGATCAGGTGCTTCTTAAATCCGATGGGTTCCCCACATACCACCTCGCGGTTGTTGTCGATGATCATCTTATGGAGGTAACCACGGTTGTTCGAGGTGAGGAATGGCTACCTTCCGGCCCCAAACATGTTTTGCTTTATGAATATTTCGGTTGGGAGAAGCCGGTGTTTTTTCATACTCCGATACTAAGAAATCCGGATAAATCGAAGTTTTCCAAACGACATGGTCACACGAGTGTTTCGTGGTATAAGGAACAAGGTTATTTGCCTGAGGCAATCATTAACTATTTATCTCTTATGGGATGGAGTCATCCGGAAGGAAAAGACATATTTAGTTTGAATGAATTCATAGGTTTATTCGAGCTTAAAGATGTGAAACCGGTTGGACCGATATTCGATCTGAATAAACTCGAGTGGATGAATGGCCAGTATATAATGAATTTGCCGGATGAAGAGGTCTTGAAGCGCATATCTGGATTCTATGATAATTCTTTACCCATAGAAACAGTGCGACTGACAATTCCTTTGGTAAAAGAAAGGATAAAAAAACTTTCCGACTATAAGCCGCTTTGTGATTTTCTTTTCCAGAGGCCTAAAAACTATGAAATTAGCCTGACAGAACATAAAAATCTCATCGCGGAAATGAAATCGGCTGCCGGTAATATTACCGAATGGAAAGCGGCCAATATTGGTGAGGCAATGCTTGAATGCGCCAAAAAAACAAATACTAAAAATAGTCTTTATTTTATGGTGTTGCGTGTATTAATAAGCGGAAAAAAGATTTCGCCACCACTGAATGAGTCAATGGAGATTTTGGGAAAGGAAGAATGTTTGAGGCGGCTTGAGAATGCCCTTACTATTCCGGCCTGAGAAACATGGCATACTGACCATTTAGACAGGTAGAAAATCCCAGCTTGCCGAAAAATGAATCACGATCTGTTATCGTCAGTACCTCGTAAATATTTTTAGCCTTTGCTTCCTCCATACAGGCCTGGACAAGTTTTCTGCCTATACCCTTATTTTGGTGGGAGTCTTTTACAACAAGTGATCTAATTTCCGCCAGTTTTTTACTGTAAACTTCGAGGCTACAGCAGCCAACTATTTCCTCTTCTTCCACCCACACATAAAAAGAATCCACGATGAGACGAATTTCATCAAGAGGACGGGGAAGTACGCGGCCCACACCGGCACCCCAGTCGATTAGAGATTTTATCGCTTCTAAATCTTTATGTGTAGCCTTTTTTAACATCTGTGCGCCCACTTGGAATCGAACCAAGGGCATCCATTTTATAAGAATGGCGCTCTACCGCTGAGCTATGGGCGCATAAAGCAAATTATACCAAAAAAAATCGTCCTGACATCTGCTGTCAGGACGATTTTTGGGTCCGGTATTAATAACCCATAGGCATCTGCCCGGCGCCTCCGGCTGCAGGTTCTTCTTTCTTCGGGATGTCGGTTATGAGAGCTTCGGTCGTGAGAATCATCATCGCAATCGATGCAGCATTCTCAAGAGCGGAGCGGACGACCTTGGCCGGATCGATGATTCCTCTTTTGTACATCGAGCCGAATTCAAGTGTTATGGCGTCGAATCCGAAATCAACATCTTTAGCTCTTTCTATTTCGGAAAGTACGCGTCCCGGATCGATGCCGCTGTTTATGGCGAGCATTTTTACCGGTTCGGCAAGTGCCTGATAGACAATCTCGACACCTGTCTTTTCTTCATCGGATTTGATTTTTGTCTTGAGGTCGGTAAGGACTTTTCTGGCCTGGAGCAATGTGGTTCCGCCTCCGGCAACAATACCTTCTTCAAGAGCGGCTTTGGTGGCGGCAACGGCGTCGTTGACTCTTTCTTTCTTGTCTTTCATCTCGACTTCGGTTGCGGCCCCAACTTTATGACCATGACACCACCGGAAAGTTTCGCCAATCTTTCCTGGAGTTTCTCTTTATCGAATTCCGATGTGGTGGCATCAATCTCTTTTTTGATCTGGGATACTCTGGCTTTGATTGCTTGGTTCTGGCCTGCACCACCGATTATTCTGGTGTTTTCTTTATCGGACCAGACTTTGTCGGCACGTCCACAGTCGGCGACTTCGACCGATTCGAGTTTTTTACCCAAATCTTCAGATATGACGGTTCCGCCTGTGAGGATGGCGATATCTTCAAGCATCGCTTTGCGGCGGTCACCAAATCCGGGTGCTTTGACAACCAAGACGTTGAAAGTACCGCGGAGCTTGTTTACGACGAGTGTTGCGAGCGCTTCACCTTCGACATCGTCGGCCATAATGACGAGATTTTTCGAGACTTTAACGAATTTTTCGAGGAACGGCAGCAAATCGGAAATGGCCGTAATTTTTTTATCTGTTATAAGTATGAAAGGATCTTCGATTTCGGCCTGCATTTTGTCACTGTTGGTGACGAAATAAGGTGAGGCATAACCACGGTCGAATTCCATGCCTTCCTTGTGTTCGGTTTCCATCTGGAGACCTTTGCCTTCTTCGACAGTTACGACGCCATCTTTGCCGACTTTCATGATTGCATCGGCGATCATTTTACCGATATTGTCGTCTCCTGCGGAGATGGTTGCGACCTGAGTGACTTGTTCCGGTTTTTTTGGATCGATCACGCGGCGCATACTTTTTATCTGGGCGACGACAGCTTCGACCGCTTTTTCGATACCTCTTTTCAGTATCATCGGGTTTGATCCGGAAGTAATATTTCTTAATCCGTAGTTGACGATCGACTGGGCGAGTAGCGTGGAGGTTGTGGTACCGTCACCGGCTACATCGCTGGTTTTGGAAGCAGCTTCTTTTACGAGCTGGGCTCCCATATTCATAAACGGATCTTCAAGTTCGATCTCCTTGGCGACTGAAACGCCATCATGAACTACAGTGGGTGCACCCCATTTGCGGTCGAGAGCGACGTTTCTGCCGCGAGGACCAAGGGTGGTGACCACCGCTTTAGCTAAAGTATTGACACCGGCAGCCAATTTTTGCCGTGCGTCATCTGAAAATGCAAGTTGTTTTGCCATATTATTTTAGATTAATTGATAATTATTAATTAACGATTGCCATAACGTCTTTTTGTTCGATAAGAAGCCATTCTTCCGTACCGACTTTGACTTCGTTGCCGCCCCATTTTTTGTAGAGAACTTTTTGCCCGACTTTAACGACGACCGGGATGGTTTTTCCCTGATCGTTTACTGCGCCTGGGCCAACGGCCATTACTTCACCGATTTGCGGTTTTTCTTTGACGGTGTCGGGTAAGACGATTCCTGAAGGCAGAGTTTGATCCTGCACAAGGGGTTTAACTAATACATAATCAAACAGAGGTTGAATATTGGTTTTTTTTGTCATAAACTTATCTTGAAAATTATAATAATCGGTTTGATTGTCCGATTTCGTATTTATAATAAATTTAACAATATTTGTCAAGTGGATAATAACTCTGCTAATAATATCGTCGACCAGTCCGGCTTATCGGAGATAAATAAAATAAAAGAGCAGTTGCAGCAAGCGAAGATGCCTGCTAAATTGTTCGAGAAAGCCCGCGATCAAATCGAAAGAATCTCACTCACCCTCAAATATGGAGGAAATCTGAGCCAGCTTGATACGACGAGGAAATACGTAGACTGGATCACTGCATTGCCATGGGAGGTGGAATCTCAGGATACACTCGACATTGCCAAGGCCAAGGCAATTCTGGATACGCATCATTTTGGTCTGGAAAAAGTCAAACAGCGTATATTGGAGTTCTTATCTATACTTATTCTGGAAAAGAAGCAGCCCGGCACGAAATTCCATGCACCGACTTTGTTTTTCGTCGGGTTGGCCGGTACGGGTAAAACAACTTTCGCCAAATCGATAGCCGACGCCCTCAACCGGCAGCTTATCCGCATCCCCTTCGGCGGACTGGCTTCGGCTCGGGATTTGCGTGGACAAGTAAAAATCACACCCGAAGCCGAACCGGGAATCATTATCCGCTCTTTGCGTGAGGCCGGCACGCGTAATCCGGTAATACTTCTTGATGAGATGGATCGCGTGAGTGCCGACGTGCGTCCGGCGGTAATGGGAGCTCTTCTTGAAATTCTCGATCCAGGCCAAAACTCGCATTTTATAGATTATTTCATCGATTACCCTTTCGATCTTTCGCATGTTATTTTTGTAGCCACCGGAAATAACACTACCAATGTCTCAACCGCAGTGCTTGACCGTATGGAAGTAATCCAGATGCCTTCGTATACCGATCAGGATAAAATAAACATCGCCAAAGCTTATGTGTTGCCGAAATATATAAAAGAAGTGGGTCTGCAACAAAGCCAGGTTACAATCGACGAAACACTTTGGGAAGACATCGTCCGACCCCTTGGATTTGAGCCGGGAATCCGTAGTCTGGAGCGTATTATAGAAAATTTGGTCCGGCGCGTGTCTTATAAAATAGTCAGTGGACAGGGCAATAATTTTTACATCAATAAAGCTAACGTAAAAGAATTCACCGAATGATCAGTCTTTCTTCATCAGTAATAGCCAGTCGTATTTGGCGAGCAGGTTGATTTTAGACGAATCTGTTGCAGCGATGTCTTTTTTGTCCAGTGCGTAGCAATCACCTTTTGGGGCGTTTTTCAATTTGGTGGAAAATTGCTGCATATCACGTTCAAAATCGACGCGTTTGCCGTAGTAGTAAGACATAGCCGGATTGTTGCCATAAGTTAGCGAAGTCGAGATCAACAAATTTAGCTTCTCCAAGTCTACGAACATTTTTCTCGTTCCGCCATCGAGTAACATATGAAGATTTTTACAATCTTGGGCGGCGCGTATGGCAACTTTGTATTTCGGATCGCGGGAAGAATAGTAGGTGTTCATCAATTTGTCATGAATTACTCCCTGTCTTATCATGAAAACACAAATTATTGCGCCCGCTATAGTCATGAATGCAGATTTACGAATAAGTGAAAACGGATATACCAACGTCAACGCAACACCCGGTAGTACCGGATATATATACCAGGAAATTTTGGTTTTCGTCAAATTGAGGAAAATAAAGAATGGTAAGAAAAAAAACGCAAACATCAATATTTTGCTCTCAGATCTGTTTCTGATAAAACGGACTAAACCGGCTATCAAAGTAATGCCGGCCAAGATAAGATACCAGCCATATTGTTCGACGATTATATCTATATAAAAAGTCCGTTTCCCAAAATGCGATTCGATCGATTGTGTTACCCGGCGGACCATGTGGTCGATGAAATGCACTTCAAGGAAAGCTCCGCGGAAGAGAGCAAACATCAATATATACCACAAAGACATCAAGCCAATTTGCTTGAGAAAAAATATCGTTTTTGATTTTATGTCTGTCGTCTCTTTCATCAGATAACGCCATAACTCGTAGCTGAAGATTATGAATATTGGATAAAAGCCTAGCAGGGATTTGCTGAAAACCCCGATAAAAAGAAAAAAGAGTGAGCGGTAGAATTTGGGGTAGCTAAGTAAATATCCGATCCAACCGATAAGCAGCCAGACATCGGTATTCACCTCCTGTGATCTTCTTACGAAAGTTGGATTAAAGGCAAGTACAAAGACAACGGTCAGGGCGAGTATCTGGGCCGCGAAATCAGCGATTTTCAAATCTAAGAATACTTTTTTCGACCACAAATAAGTTAGGAGAAGTGCGATGAGAGAAAGAGACAAACTGAATATCCGCGTCGATATTTCCGGCTGGAACGGCAGTCTCGCGATAAGACCGTACACCATAGGCACAAGCGGTGGTTTTTCGAGCCATGGTTCTCCCATCCAGGTAGGCATAAGAGTTTTGTTGGCCGTCATCTCCCGTCCTACCTGCATGTATATACTTTCATCCCAGTCTATAAAAGGCCGAGGTGAGGTAATTAATTTATAGGAGATGGTGAGGAAATATGTTGCCAAGAAAACCACCAATAATATTGTGGGGATTATCGATATCCAGCGGCGTTCAGCTTTCATAGAATGATCCGACATATATAGCCGTTATTATATTCATAATCACATACAGGATCAATAAATACCGGGGGAACAGCGGTACTATAAATAAGAAGGCATTATATACGAAAAGAAACCTATAAAAGAGGATCAATCCGTTTACTCTGAATTTATTTCTCATCCGCCACAATCTAATCGCTGAAAAAATAGAAAGTATAAAAACCATTGGCCATAATACCGACCAATGTTCGTATTTTATATATGGATAACCATGAGACCAGGTACGCCATTTATTGAAAAAGATAAGCTGGAGATAATTGCCGTATAGTTTTGATTTGTCTATAGAGGAGTTGCTGTAAAAAGTGAAGATCCATTTTTGAACTCCCGCAAATCCGCGCAAATTTCCCCCGTCTATAAAATATTTCAGGTACGAAGCCACAAAAACTGACAACGCCACACTGTGGAGGAAAATAAATTTTTTGATTTTTATGATAAATCGAGTTTTTATTAGAGCGAAATATAAAAATGTCCAGGCCAAAAATATGGTGTAAAAAACATAGAAGACTTTAACCGATAAAAATGCTCCGGCCGAGACACCAGCGAGCAACAGCTGATTGTATTTACGCCTTTTTTCGTAGGCGAGCATAAAGTATATAAAAGCGAGAAAAAAGAATATCTGAAAAATATCGAAAAGGGGTGATTCAGGAAGCTGTGTAAGAAACAAGGTATTTATCGAGGTTAGGAAAACTGCAATGGCGGCAGATACGGCTTTTCCAGAGAAAATATATACTATTTTCCAAATAAGAACAAGACTCAGAAGGCTAAAGATAAGATTGAGGATCCTTTGATTGTGGAATATCAGGATAGACAGTCCGATAAGATATTTGCCAAGCGGTGGCTGTTCGGGAGCGATATTGATAGGACTTAATCCATGGATATATTCGTAGCCGGCGTGCGAGTATAGCTGTTGGTCATTGATAGGATACTCCGAGAAACTGACGACCCACTGGGATCGTTCGTACATCATCTTGTATAACTGGGGGTTGTAAGTTTCTTGAAAATTGGGTAGATAAAGCCAAATAAAAAAAATTACGGATAGACCCGAAATAATCAGTGAAGATATATTTATAATACTTCCACTATATATTTTTTTTTTGAAAAGTCGTAGCCTCCGGTAATGTCGATCCATCTTATCCTAAAAATATCTCTAAGTGTTTCTACGGCATCCTTGACGAATCTGACTCTTTTGGACTCCACATGCCTCCAGGCAACATGGACTTCTTTGATTTTGCAACCTAGTTTTTTGGCGATAAACAAAAATTCGATGTCGAAGCCGGCACTTACCGAAGGTGAAGAAATAACATGCTCTTGCCTGAAGACGCGAAGTTTGTCTATAACCTCGAGAGCAACATTTTTTTCGAAAATCTTAAATCCGCATTGAGTATCGGTGATGCCATGAATGCCAATTAGGACATTTCGGGTGATCATGAATCCGGTAGCCAGTACCTTACGAGCCATAGGCGCGCCGGCGCGGTTGGTGCTTCTCGATCCGATTACGACATGATAGCCTTTATTGACTTCTTTGAAGAGTTTTTCCGCTTCTCTTATAGGTGTTGCCAGGTCGAAATCGGAGAAAAATACATAGTCACCTTTGCTGTGACGGATGCCGCTTATTATCGCGAAGGCCTTGCCGGTATGGTTATTTTCTATAAGACGGAATTTGGGAAATTTTTCTAAATACGTACTTATCAGCTTTTTTGATTCGTCTGTGGAGCCATCGTCAATAATCAGAACTTCGAGGAATCTTTGGTCGTTTTGGGTGTAAGATCCGACTACGTCAAGAACCCCTTTTCGCAGATTTGATTCTTCGTTATAACAGGGGAGAATTAGCGATATTGAATTATCTTTCATGAACCAGTTTGTAAATTGTTATCCCCTCAATATTCCAACTATAGGATACTCTTGCGGAGCCAAACATATTAATATTCCAGGACGGTGAATCAATTATACTACATGGTTTTTTATTACACAACACATACATCTGTTCGGTAACTTGCGATAGTTCGCGGTTGGCCGGCACTTTTCCTTCCAGTTCCAGAAAATATAGATATGGATCTTCTCCAAAGTCTATAGGCCATGTTGCAATATTGAAGGGTTTGTCTCCTATTTGAGCACCTAGGGAGTGGGCGACTCTCTTTGCGTGAGCTACTTGACCATTCGGTTCCACCGACAAAAATCTGTATTTTTGGAAATTAAACCAAAAGAACGCAACTAAAAATAAAAAGCAAATAATCAAGGCATAAGATTTCTTGTCGGCTAAGCGGTTCAGTATATAGGACATTATTAGGTAAAAACTGGGATAGATGGTCATATAATAATGGGGGTGTCTGAAGCTCGTGATGTAGGAAAATCCGACACAATATAGTAGTACGGCACCGGCATGAAAAGCTATGATTTTATTATTGCTGTTTTTTATTGTGAAAATTATCAAGCCTATAAGTGAAAGAATTATGAAAAGCGTAAATGTATCTTTTAAGCTTAAGCCGAAGGCAGGTGAAAAAAATGCAGTGGTTGTTTCTAGTATTCGGGATGTGGAAAATCCACCGGAAGAAACTTCTTTGCCCGAGAATAAGGAAATGAAACTTTTACTGTTTAGGAATTGATGTTTCAAATCGAATAGTATAAGCGGTGAGAAGAATACGACAAACCCAATCGCAGCAGCAATAAGAGGTTTTATAAGTAACTTTCTGTTTTTATCAGTTATTACTATATATATGAGACTTATGAACATCGGTAGAACAAGTAAATTTGCAAGATAGTGCAACTGGAGGCAGAGGGCCAGCAGTGATCCTGATATAAATGCCCAAGTTAACTTTTTAAATTTCAGCGTCCGGTGCCAACTATAAATTGCGGCAAAAGAAAAGTATGGTAGGGGATTGGGATTCCAGGAAAAGCGCGAATATTCGATAAGAATGGATGAGAAAGTCATAAAGGCGAGAAAAAAAAGCGCTGTCCGACTACCGAATTCTTTGCGTGTGATGAGATAACAAATAAATATTCCGATTATTGAAATTACTGCCATCCCGACAGACATCCCGACCGGATCAAAACGGCTGAGGAACAAAAATGGCGCAATAAGATAGTAGTAAAAGGGGCCGAGGAAAATATGTCCTAGCGATGTCGGCGCACCTATGGCGGGCCAATGCTCGAAGGTGACGATACGTTTTACGATGATTGCATCTCTACCCTGATCGGAGAGGAAGGTTGTAAATGGCCCTATCCGATATAGCCGGAGGAAAGCCGCCGCGACGAATAACACGGAGGCGATCTTATTTTTTGCTACAATATGTATTAGCTTATTCTTATGTCGCAGCATATACGTAACTATTTTACCTTAATTTTTCTGGTTTTATTGAGTACCCTTCTTGTCTGGCTCCCTTTCATTGGCCATTTCCAAAACTGGTTCGGTATTAAAATCGAATCCTCCGATATGAAATATATTTATGGCAGCTTCGATGGACCTTTGTATATTATCCCGGCTAAGACTTTGTACGATCCGTCGAAGATAGACGTCCCCGGCAAAGGTCTTATCATCTCACTTCCACTAACTGCCGGATATTTCGCTGCACATCTACCCTTGTTTCCCTTGCTTATAAGATTGTTTTCTCCCATATTCGGATATGTGTATGCGATGCTTTTCGTGGCCGTGGCTTCTACCGCATTGCTCGCGATTGTTTTTTATGAATTGCTACGGCGGCTGTCACTGACGGAAAAACCCATGTTACTTACGTTGGTTCTTCTATTTTTGCCGCGGTTTTTAGCTGTCCGGACAGTAGGAGCTCCCGAAAGTTTGTTTATGGCTCTAATAATAACTTCTATTCTCGCTTTTGAAAAACAAAAATACTTATTATCCGGTCTGGCCGGATTTGCCGCCGCCGCGACAAAGACGCCCGGCATCTTACTGTTTTTTGCTTATTTCGCTGTTGTCGCCGAAAGATTTATAGCTCATCATTATAAAAAAAAGTTCGACTCTGGTTATTTGTGGCTGTTTCTCATACCCGCCGGGCTTTTAAGCGTTTTCGTTTTTTACTGGATACAGTACAAAGATTTTTTTGCCTATTTCCACACAAATGGTGTGGTGCCAATGCCCTTTCCTTTTGCGGCTTTTAACTATAGTGCGAGGTGGGTGGGCACAGCTTGGCTGGAAGATATTATTTTTTACTTCATATTGTATTTAGCTGCCTTATTTTCTCTAATGAACTGCAAAAATAGGAGTATTTTTTACTTTACTTTTTTGTTTTTTACGGCTACTATATTTGTGCAGCATAGAGATATCGCGAGGTATGCTTTGCCGATATGGCCAATGGCATGCATAGCGCATGAAAAATATTTTACCTCGAAGAGATTTGTGCTGGTATTGTTATTACTCGTTCCGGCGATCTATTTGTATACCTGGGATTTTCTTGTGTTCAACAAAATGCCGATTGGAGATTGGAAACCATTCTTATGAGTGTTATGAAACGTTTTCTTAAATTGCGGTGGATAATAATTATAGTCGTTATTGCCGCTATTGGTTATTTTATATACCAGCGCCAACAGACAGCATCTTCAGCGCAGAAATCCAGTGGTTATAAGATTGAAAGAGGTGATTTGGAAGACGTACTCTCTTTGTCAGGGAAAATCGACGCGCATGAACATGTCGATTTGCAGTTCCAATCGGGTGGTATGCTCAGCTGGGTTGGTGTGAAAGAAGGCGACTACGTGAAGAAAAATCAGGGTATAGCTTCTTTGGATCAGCGTGATATGAAAATGCGACTGAAAAAGTATCTCAATACCTATGCAAAAACAAGAGTCGATTTCGATCAGACCAAATACGACAATCGCGATGTGAATATCGGCGGGCTTTCCAAAGACCTGCAGAATAAAGCCCTCAATGTTATATCTAAGGCCCAGTATGACCTGAATAACACCGTGCTCGATGTTGAGCTGCAAAATTTGGCGGCGCAGTATGCCTATCTCACAACCCCAATAGACGGAATAGTCGTAAAGGTAAACACGCCATATTCGGGCGTAAATATTCTTTCGACTCAGGCTGTGTTTGAAGTGATTAATCCGGATACGGTATTTTTTTCGGCAACAGCAGACCAGACGGACGTTTGGCGTTTGGCTTCGGGGATGGAAGGCGGCATTACGCTTGACGCGTATCCGGAGGCGACTATATCGGGTATGGTAAGACAAGTTTCTTTTACACCCAAAACCGATGAATCCGGTACAGTTTATGAAGTGGAAATTGCGATCCCCGGCGATAATAACGGTTTGAAATATCGTATGGGGATGACGGGAGATATAAGCTTTGTGCTTCGCAAAATGAAAAATGTAATATTCGTGCCCACGCGTTATATAAAGTCGGACGCAAACGGCAAATATGTAATGGTTCTGGAAAACGGCAAACAAGAGCGAAGAGCCGTAAGCCCAGGGCCGGTTTTCGATACTAACACCGAAATTACTACAGGTTTGAAGGAAGGTGATTTCGTAGTCGAGTAACTTCATCCATTCACTATGCTTGAGTTAAAACATGTTTGGAAAGAATACAAAATAGACGACGAGACGATATTTACGGCGCTCAAAGACGTGTCGCTCGTTATCGGTGACGCCGAATTTACATCTATCATGGGTCCGTCGGGTTCGGGCAAATCGACTCTCATGCATATGGTTGGCCTTCTCGATAAGCCCTCTAAGGGTGACATATTGGTGGGCGGGAAAGATATAAGCAAGCTCGATGACGACGCGACCTCTACCTTAAGAAGCGAGTTCGTTGGGTTTGTTTTCCAGCAGTTCAACCTGATAAACAAGCTGACGGTACTCGAAAATATCATGCTGCCAACCGTGTATGCCCGCAACAAACTCGATTATGAACCACGTAAACGTGCGCTTGAGCTTATATCTCAGTTTGGATTGTCGGGCAAAGAGCGCTCTTATCCGAATAAAATCTCGGGCGGCCAGCAGCAGCGGGTAGCTATAGCACGCGCACTCATCATGAATCCACGTCTTGTTTTGGCCGACGAACCGACGGGGAATTTGGACACAAAAACCGGCGACGAAATTATGAGGCTGCTCAAAAATCTAAACCAAAATGAAAAAAGAACCATAGTTATCGTGACGCATGAGCCCGACATCGCGGCTCAAACCAACAGGATTATAAAAATACGTGATGGAAGAGTAGATAATGGAGTATGAAATATTTATTTTTTATTTTCAGATCGGCTTTTTTTGATTTTTCGAGAAATAAAGGCCGGAGTATACTGACATCGCTCGGCATACTTATCGGAGTGCTTTCGGTGGTTCTTCTTATGGCTTTCGGCCTGGGGCTGAAAAGATATATCCAAAATCAGTTTGAAGATTTGGGAACGAATTTACTGCGCGTGCTTCCCGGTAAAGTTTTGCAAAACGGCAGCTTCCGCGCGGCACAGTCGGGCTTCAGCATACGGTTCGATGAGCGGGATGTTCTGAATCTAAGAAGGATACGAGAGGCCGATTATGTTCTGCCGGTTTTCACGAAATCTGTGACTGCAGCTGGAGGTGGTAAAACTTATTTCAGCGACTTATATGCGAGCACTGCCGATATATTTCTCGCTCTCAATCTTAAAGCCGAATATGGTGAACTTTTTGAGAAAACAGCTGTCGATAAGCGCAGTAAAGTGGCTGTTATCGGGCCTAAAGTGGCCAAGGAACTTTTCGGCACGGAAGACGCGGCTGTGAATCAGAATATAAAAATAGAAGGCCAAAGTTTTAAGGTCATCGGAGTGCTGAAAGCCAAAGGCGGCGGCGGTTTCGGCGGGCCCGACCTCGACGGTTTTATTTATATGCCCTATAAAACCGCCTATGTGTTTAATACGGAAAAGAAATTCCCAGTGCTTATCGTCCGGGCAAAGAGTGATTCGGTACTTAAGTCGGTAAAGGCTGATATCGAGGAAATAATGTTGCGTCGGTATAAGGAGGATGATTTTTCCGTAATCGAACAAACCGAAATCCTCAATGCCATCGGCTCGATATTTGGGATTATGAATATGGTGCTTGTTGCGATCGCCGCGATCTCGCTTGTTGTCGGCGGTATCGGTATCATGAATATTATGTATGTCACAGTTACGGAGCGTATTAAAGAGATTGGCATACGGCGGGCGATCGGAGCGAGAAAAGGTGATATTTTATATCAGTTTTTGGTTCAATCGGTGCTTTTGTCATTGTTTGGTGGAGCGTTGGGCTTAGCTCTGGCATTCGTTATTGTATTTTTTATCCAGTCGATTTTTCCGGCTTATATCGATTTACAGACGGTCGTACTGGCACTTGGAGTTTCTTCTATTATCGGAGTTGCTTTCGGAGTTTTCCCGGCCAAAAAAGCGGCCGATCTTTCGCCTATAGACGCAATACGGTATGAATAGTTATTTCTGACAATTGGGGCAATAGAAGCTGCTTCTACCTGCTTGTTTTATCCGGAGGATTTTTTCGCCACATTTAAGGCACGGCTTACCTTCGCGCTGATAGACTTTGAAATGGTTTTGGTAAGAACCCATGGTACCGTCGGGTAAACGATATACTTCGTCTTTGGCGGAGGAGCCTTTGTATTTGATGCCTTCACTCAAAATTTTCCTTATGGCATTGTAGAGATCGGTTATTTCTTTCGCGCTTAGACTGTTGGCTTTGCGCTCGGGGTTTATACCGGCAACAAACAGCGAATCGTTTGCGTATATATTGCCGATACCGGCGATTTTTTCCTGATCCATAAGAAGAACCTTAATGGGTTTTTTCGAATTGGCGGTCGCCGATTTCAGATATTCCTCCGTGAACTGTGATGAGACTGCATCGGCGGAAACGGGGCCTTCTTTATTTGGGCCCAGCCTAACCCAACCGAATTTGCGCAGATCGTTGAAGAAAAGCGCGGAACCGTCTTCAAATTCAATAATTACGCTAGTTGATTTGCCGGGCATCGTGTTGGTATTGGCGAGAGGTATTTGGGTGTTGAAGACTGCTCGATTTTTGTCACCCGCAAATAAAAGTTGACCTGTCAGTTTGAGATGAATACTTATGTAGGTTTCGTCGGAGAGCGATATTATCACCACTTTTCCGCGCCGTTCGACCGCGCTTATTTTTTTACCCAGCGATTTTTTATGATCGCCCGAAAGCTGTTTGGGCACCAGTGCTTTTATGGAAGATATCGTTTTGCCGGTGAGACTTGTATGAAGTGACAAACGGATTGATTCGACCTCAGGAAGTTCTGGCATTCTTATGGTGAGCGACAAAATTTTCAATTTTTTCCTTGAATACGTTTTTCTTGAATGATTCCGCTTTACGGCGGGCTTCTATGCGGAAAGTATTCATCTGGCTTTCATTGAGATGTTCGAACTTCCGGACTGCCTCGATAAGCGAGGCAGGGGATAGTTCGCGGTAGAGAAATCCATTGAGGTCGTCGTCGACCACTTCGGGCACGCCGCCTGAGGCGAATGCTATAACTGGTAGACCATAACCCATAGCTTCGGCGGGCGCTATGCCGAATTCATCATCGACCGACGCGAATAAAAACGCCTCTGCATTGCCGACTGTGAGGGGGAAATCTTCGTCGCTTATTCCACCCATAAATTCGACCGTCGGCCCTGCGATATTCCTCAGGTATGCCTCATCGCGCCCGGTGCCGACTATTTTTAGGTTGAACTTGGCCTCGTTGGCAGCTTCGATGAGGATTTCTATATGTTTGGCTCTTGCCAGGCGTGAGACGGTCACATAGTACTTATCGGAGAGGTGTGGTTTGCTTCCGGTATGTCCGACATATTTATCGGTCGGGATATCGACGGGAGGGTAGATGACTTCGGCATCGCGGCGATAGAATTTGGCGATACGGCTCTTGGTTTCTTTGGAATTGGCGATGAAATAATCCACCCGCTGCGAGGATAAGTAATCCCACATGCGCAGATCGTGGTTTATGAGATGACCGTATATTTTTACCGGCAGGTATTTTTGCCATTCGATGGCGGTTTCGTAGTAATAAAGATATCTGGGCTGATGGTGGAGATAGCAAATATGTGTGGTTTCTGGCCTGGTAATGATGCCTTTACACATATGGCCGCCGGAGGAGCTTATGACCAAATCGTAACCTTTGAAATCGAAGCTTTCCCAAATGAGCGGCGTAAGGAATCTTAATGGCGATATCAGCCTTTTGAATCCGGGTATATTTTGTGCCCAAGAAGTGTGAACTTTCCAGTTTTTGAATAACCCAGCATGAATCCCGAGTTTTTCTGGAGAATAAAAAGAAGTGAAAATATCGGCCTGCGGATAAATTTCCTTAAGTGTAACGAATACCCGTTCGGCACCGCCAAACTCCTGCAGCTGGTCATGGACCAAAGCGATTTTCATATATATATTTTACCAATACATGAGATAATCTATTCATGAATGTGATTCAGCTGTTTGTACTGTCATCGGTTGAGGGTTTGACGGAATTCTTGCCTGTCTCCTCGACATTCCACCTTATACTCGCAGCCGGCCTACTCGGAGTCGAACAAAGCGAGTACATAAAACTCTTTGAGGTATTTATCCAGGCAGGTGCCATTTTGGCGGTTTTTTTGATGTTCCTAAGACATATGATCCGCAGACCGAAGCTGCTTATACGCTTGGCGTTCGCATTTGTACCAACTGCCGTCGTGGGCCTGGTTTTATACAAAGTGATAAAAACAGTTTTTTTTGGTTCGGGTATGCTCATGGTATCGGCTTTCGTGATCGTCGGATTTCTTTTTATAATTCTGGAAAAATATGTTTTCCCCAAGCGTGGGCTTACCCGCAACCTCGATGAGTTGACGAACAAAGAAGCGGTACTCATCGGTATCGTGCAATCTTTGGCAATCATTCCGGGCGTTTCACGTGCGGGGGCTGTCATGCTCGGACTTATGGGCATGCGATACGAACGCAAAGAAGCTGCTCTGTTCTCTTTTTATTTGGCCGTCCCGACGATTCTTGCCGCAGCGGCTTACGATTTGTATAAGATGCGCGATTTGCTGACTGCCGGTGTCAATTTTCAGCTTCTCCTCGCCGGATTTATCGGAGCATTCGTCACGGCTTTGTTTGGAGTGAGATGGTTTGTGAAGTATTTGCAAGGCAATACTTTGGCATCTTTCGGCTGGTACCGGATAGTGCTTGGTATAATATTATTGTTTATCGCCTAGCACCCGTAGTTCAACGGATAGAATGTGGGCTTCCGGAGCCTAAGATGTGAGTTCAATTCTCGCCGGGTGCAC
>CAYMOO010000004.1:12699-17936 GCA_964392185.1 uncultured Gammaproteobacteria bacterium | reverse complement strand
GGGCCTGTAGTTCAGTTGGTAGAACGCCGCATTCGCATTGCGGAGCTCAGGGGTTCGACTCCCCTCAGGTCCACATTCATCTGAAAATAAGATTCTTCGCGAGATTTGTAAGATTTCTCCAGATAAGAAGGTTCGACTTCTGTTGGGCGAATGGGATATATTGGTAATTTTTAGTCGGGAATTGCGAGATGGATAAAAATGCAGCTTGTAGACATTGTGAAGTGTGAGATTTGGAGAAGAAATGATTTTATTTAGTGTCAGAAAGTGTAGTTGAAAAACAAATCCCAACAGGAAGTATGTTCTGATGACGATATCTAGACTACAAATGTCATAGATATATTCACTGGAACATAATCTTCCTGTTGGACTAAGAGAGTTCGATACGAATACCGAACTCTCAACGAAACGAGTTTTTAGCAATATCCTGCAACAAGCAAGCTTTAAGCTTGCTGCGAAATATTACTAAGGAACACCTAAATCTTCAGTTCCATAACCTCCTTACTGTTCGATCAGTGGCAGATACACATTGTTACCGGGGAGCGACTGTGCGGCATTGACTGATGTTGTAGCTACAATGCTTGTGATGTCCACCGTGAACGGCCCGCTGTACCAGAATCTTGTGTGTAAAGATGTGATGCCGGCATTGGTGTCAAGCCCGGTGAAATGAGATAGAGGAATCACGACAGTTTGTACCCCGTTTAAGCCATTTTGACCATAATTGGACAGACTAATGTACTTCCATCCGTTCTGGTCAAAAATGATCGCCGAGGCGTCACCTCCTAGAGCCTGCAGTCCATGTAGATTGTAGGTAATCCGGAGTGCGGCTTTTCCCTGAAGGCTCGTTGCACTAATGCCTTGGTAGAGTTCAGCCGATCCGTTATTACCTTCCAGATGCCATGGGGCTGAGAGTAATTCGATATCTTGAGAGTTACCAGGTGTTGGTGTTGCTGTATGTACCGGCGTTGGTGTTGGAACCGGAGTCGGTGTGCTTCCACCTGATGTGTAAGCCACAATACTCGTGATATCCACCACAAACGCACTGCCATACCAGAAGCGCGTATGGATGCTGTTGACTGATGCATTGGTATCAAGACCGGTGAAAGCTGAAAGAGGAATATCGACGGTCTGTACCCCATCAAGACCATTCTGACCATAGTTGGACAGACTAATGTACTTCCATCCGTTCTGGTCAAAGATGATCGCCGAGGCGTCGTTACCAAGAGCTTGCAGCCCGTGAAGGTTGTAGGTAATCCGCAGCATATTCTTGCCCTGCAGAGCACCATACGGAAAGCCGTCATAAAGCTCGGCTGATCCATTGTTACCCTCCAGGTGCCAGGGTGCTGAGAGCAACTCTACGCCATTGATTCCTGGAGCCGGTGTTGAAGTTGGTGTCGGTGTTTGAGACGTTTGAGGACATTCTTGCTGAGTATTCGCTCCCGGACTTGTTGTACCGGTGTAGGTACAATACTTAATCCAGATTCGACCGGCACCGCCTGAACCACCATTACCACCTGATCCTCCAGAAGACAGACCAGTGTTGTCGACATATGCGGTAACATGATCCGAACCGATATTTACGGTAGATGCAATGAGGTAGATGCTACCACCCGAGCCGCCACCGCCAGCATAGGAAGCCGTTCCGCCTCCGTTTGCTCCGTACGACTTGATGGTGCCATTTACTTGAAGTGATGCAGCGGAGATAAGAATCATCCCGCCGCCATTACCACCTGATCCGCCAACGGCACCATTGCCGTTGTCATAACCACCACCTCCCCCTGAACCGAAGTGCAGGTTAGTTATGGTAGTATTGCCATAAACTGCTCCCGCAACAGGACTGCCGGTAGGTGCGGTCGTACCGAGTGTACCATAGCTTCCACCTGCTCCACCGCCAGAACCGTTGCCGAAATTTCCTCCGCTTCCACCACCACCAAAGTTGTTGGAATTGACGTTACAATTGTTTGAGCCGCATGTCGCGCCTAAACCATTGTATGATTCTCCCTGCTGCCCTGTACGGTTGAGGGTTCTTTTACTACCATCACCGCCACGGAAGCCTTTGCCGGATGCATCAACAGCACCGTCAATCGTAACGGTACCATTTGAGCTGAATGTTAAAACACCTCCAGTAGTTCCATTCCATGGGAAGGCGGTCAATGTGCCGCCATTTTGCACGGTCACGGAACTATACTGTGGAATCTTAACAATCTGTGCATGTCCTGGGGAGCTGTTGTACGAATTGTGCAACACGCTAGTGAATGTAATCACGTTACTACTAACAGCCTGAATTGTTGCTGTCTCCCACACTCCAGCATTGACCGCGTCTTGAGTTTGATGCAGAAGCACAATGTCACCACTGTAGAATTTTGCTGAATTACCAACATTGGCAACATTACCTGACGCACTAACTGAAGTCGCAATCGAGTTGACATACATTGTCTGTCCGGGAAGCACTACTAAGTTGCCGGAATACGGAGCACACGTGGTTAATTGATCCACGGTGTACCTGATAACGGCATCTCCTGCCGCTTCACGATAGTAGAAGGTGAGTTTGTGATCGCCTTCTGCTAGTGTTACATCAACATTAGTTGTGTACTGGGCTTTATTTGTCCATTCGTCCAGTATCAGCTGATCGTCAATGTAGAATCTGTCGCCATCATCTGCGGTGATGTGGAATCTATACGTACCGCAGCTGAAAGCAACCATCTTCGTGAACCGTGCGCTGAAATTGTCGCTTGGGATGCCCGTTGCCGGGCTACTATTTCCCAAGCCGACATTCAAGTTTCCCGCACCTTCACTTCGCATGACGGGCGCGATACCTGAAGCCAGGTTGTTTCCATAGTACTCGGCGCACCACAGATCGGGTTCGCACGAGGGGAAACGTGGGAAGAAACCGGGGCCTTGCCACCAGAAATCTAATCTGGCATCGCCGCCTTGGTCGTAGAATTCTACTTTCACTTCGTGAAGGCCGGCTGATACAAATCCGGTCCAGTCATGTCCATCGAAGGAAGAATTCCACCAGGCGTCTAGCTTTTTTTCACCGTCAATGTACATACGGCATCCGTCATCGTGCTGACAATGGAATCGGTATTCACCTCCCGGAAAATTGTTTTCCCGTACAAACCGGGCAGACCAGTTGTCGACCGGCACATTGCCGGCCGGACTGCCGATCCCCCAATTTTTGAAGATATACTGGTCGGTAAACGTTGTATGAAACGCTGCCGACCCGGATAAATCTTTGTTGGTGAAAACATCCATATTCCAGAAGTCAATCGGGTGAGGATTGCTTACTGTTCTGACGGTGATTGGAATTACAATCTGAGGTCCGACATCAACATTGTTGACATTCAGTCTCCAGACACTTTGGTATGTACCCGTTTGCTGAGGTGCTGTCATCATGAACTGCGGGTGTTGCGGTGCCTGAAATGTGTAATTGTTTCCGGTCGCGACAAGATGATGAACACCTTGTGTTGGCCAGGCGCCAAACGTGTTATTGCTGCTTTCCGGAACTGCGTGAAGGTAGTCAGATGTGTTGAGTTGTCCTGTGACACTTCTGATAATCACCGAAGGCGCAAACGTTTGACCGGGAGAGACTACGTAACTACCCACAGATACAACGCCGATTCCAGCGCTTGCCGGAAGGGGAGTTGGGTTTGGGTCTGGCGGGTTGTTGGTTGATGTGACTCGTTCAACATATGTCACATTGTCCCAAACAGAAACACCATTGTCGAAGTAGTCTCCTACAAGATTGTAGTCTGACTGGGTTAACAGCTTGGTGCCACCTGAAGTGCCGGGACGGTTTTGATAAAGCTTAACTGTCCATCCTTGAGGAATAGCAATGGACAATAAGCTATTGTCGTATCTTCCACCAGACACTTGTGACAGATCGATTGCATAGGGGTTGTTAGCAAGATTAAATGTATTTCCACGAAAATGAGACATCGTGAAAAGTACAACCTTATCTGTTACCCTTGTGCTCGCAATAAATCTTGAAGGGTTGATGTAGCCTCTATCATCTGGGTGTTGTTCTTTCAGAACATATCCTACTCCGGGTGGTGATTCAGAGGTGCCACACAAGAATTCGACTGACGGGTAAATCCTGATTTCCCAATGGAGGTGAGAGTCATCCCTGTTTGGATCATTATGAAAATGCTGATACATAATGGTTCCAATGTCTTGTCCCTTAACAACACTTGGATAAGGATTTGTCGCTGTTGGTTTGAGAGGTAGCGTCAAATTTTCGAGATGTTCATAAACAGAGTACACCGTTTGCCCATTAGGAAGAAAATGCTTCAAGACAAGTGATTGTCCAGGATAATTGGTGCTTTCGCCATAGAAGCTGACTTGGCCGTTTGCAACAGCGTGTACAATCTTTCCTTGTCCCAGAGAAATATTTGATCGATAGTACCAATCTTCTCCAGCATGGTTGAGTGTGTTCCGAGGTTCGCCAAAACATCCACTCAAACTAGCGGGAACACCTAGTGGGTTTGGAACTCCATAGGTCGTGATGTTGTCGAGAATACTTTGTGTACCGTACAACGACGGATCCAGAGGGTAGTCAAACGAATCGGCGATCAATGGACCGATTTGAGCAGATGATGTACTCGTTGTGAGCAAAATTGCCACAAACATAATCATCAAACTCAACGAGCAGAATCTAATAAACTTCATTTTCGTGTTCACAGCATGTCTCCTTATTAACCTACTACTTACATGTTCAATTTGATATCTGCGCTTTGTATGTCAGGCTTCTCCTTTCTTGTTCATTAACGAATATCTAAACTACAGTCAGCAACGGTTGCGAATCACGCTGCGTATTTGCTTTCTGAAATTTTTTATATCCCGAAAGCAGCATGCGCGCATAATTGTATACATATATGTAGACATGCAGCTTTCGGGATACGCTAAACTGAAGATTTATTGTCAAGGTGCAAATGAATATTGTACATATTCAATCAGTCAATGTTATACTATGACATAATACAAATGTCAATGAGTATGATGTTCTTGCTGTATGAAATATCTAAGAAATAGCTTGAAGATGTTAACTCTTAAATTATTTCATGAAAGCGATTATGTCGAACTTTAATACAGACCTTGCATGTCTGCTGAAGCAGTGCCAGTAAACTGTATAGATCTTAATATTTTGTCAAAGATTTTATTATAAATCGCACAGTTGGGAAACTGGCCCACAATTATACATTATTTGTTTGCATATATCGCGGTATATGAATAAATTTTTT
>CAYMOO010000004.1:0-12599 GCA_964392185.1 uncultured Gammaproteobacteria bacterium | reverse complement strand
TGAGTATATCTTTGCGCCATTTAACTCGATAGGATTGGTGGAGAAGGAGTTCCAGACAAGCGTTTTATAGAATTATTCAACGCTTTTGTTCGTAAAACTTATATTTATTATCACCCCATCATATTTTGGTCCACTATATGAAATGTCTTGATCTGGAAATTCAACAAGCGTGTGTTTCTTTGTAGGAACGAGGTATTCTGTCAGTTCCATGTCGGAAATTGTTATTGATTGGATCGGTTTTTTTCAGTTGTTTTTCGCATCGTCTGATAATATTACACGATAGTTAGCAGGAGCCAGGAATTTCACGCCAATTCTTTTATCTTCGAATTTTTTCCATTTATACGTTTATAGTTTTTTATCGGCAATTAAGTTATTTATAAAGATGTAAGATTTATATACTCCAAATCCACACACAATAATTGCCAGTAAAATCAGGGGAGCGCGAAAATGTTTGATTTTGAAGAGTTTCAGTATGTGTTTCATTACCAAGATAATATTTTATACACATCTCAACTGCAAAGATTTATATGACATTGCATATATTAAATGTAATTATCAGAATATATTTAAGAAGTTGCAGAAATATTTTATAGTTATGAAGTTTTATTAGTCAAAATTTCAGAGTGTGTTAGGTTGTTATTCGACTAATATGTTGTCTATTAATAATTTTGAATATCCTCACTAATAATGTCAGTGAATTCGATTGATGAAAGTACTTTTTCAAAAACCTCAGCGTAAATCTTATTATTTGGAAACAGACCACGAATTTCATATTCAGTATCTCCACTCACAGCAAGATAAGTGTAGCGTTTTTCGTCGGGTTTATTGCCTCCTGTAATGTTGTTTGAATAAATTTTTGCACCATGTGATTCTTTAATATAATGTGGGTATTTTTTTTGCCCGAAATTTAATTCAGATTTTTTTATACTTCGTGTCGATAGAATTATATCCATCATAAATCCACTATAGAATGGCCCATTATACGGTTCATCACAAACTAAAGTTTTTACGAGTTGATACTTCTCTTGCGGCCTTCTATTTTCTGTTAATTCCATGTCGGAAATATTGATCATTCTATCTATATAGATAGAATTATCTTTCCATGGTTTCGATAGGAGCACATTAAAATCAGTCGGGGCCACGAACTTAACTCCAATTCTTTTATCTTCGTAAGTTTTCCACTGGTATGACAGTATTTTTTGATGAGCAATACGATCCTCAAATAGTGAGTGATATTTATATATTATAAGTCCAAGCGTGACAAAGATTAATAAGATGAAAGAATAGCACAGTATTTATTTTTGAATAGTTTTTTTATATTATTCATTGCTGAGTATTATATTTCATAATAAGGAAAAAAGCAAAAATAATATATGCTACGGGGCATATCTGTTACTGATGAATTATTCGAGCAAGTGATATATAATATTGGAAATTTATAATTAATTATATAAGTTGAGTAATTAACGTATTTATCCCATAATGAAAAAGACTTATACTGTTTCTATTTTCAGCTTTTTTATATTATTGACAGTGGGTGTATGTGTGTGGAAATATACGAACGCCAGATATTTTGTCGATAGTTTTAGAATTCGATATAAATATTCCGACAAATCAAATTGGACAAAATATAAAAGTAAGGAAATAGGAGTGTCATTTAAGTATCCAGCACCTTTTATAAAACATGCAGATAAGTACTGGAAAGAAGACTTTTCATTAAATCCCGAGAAAGCAGAGACGTATAATTTGACATTTAACAAAGATAAAGATTATTTCTATTTCGGGAAAATGATAAATTGGAGCCCTAATCATGGTGATAATAAACCTTGTGTGTATTGTACTGAAAAGGTGACGATTAACGGTCGAGTGTGGTGGATATCACCTCGTGGTACACGTTGTGATGCTGGAGAGTGTTTCGACACAATGACAGTGTATTCGACTGCAGATGGCAAAAAAAGTTATTCATTCGCATTTTATCCGGAAGGTATGGAGTCGATTGTGTTGGAAATTATTAAGACTTTTAAGATAGAAGAGTAATACGTTATTCAGTACCTTCAGTCACTTTGTTTGCGATCAGGTGTGCAGTTACTTTCATCCCTTTCAGAAATTTGATCGCGTTACCCCTTGTCGCTTCCTCGGGATTTTTAGTTTTTAGGTACTTAATTGTTTTTTGAATGTCTTCCTCTGAAAAATCTTGTTGTTTTGACATGTAAATAAACTAATATTTAAGAAATTTTTTTATTTTCTTAACTTCTGATTCACTCAGAATTCTTCTCATAAATTCTCGGCTGATATTCTGAGATAATATATTTAAGCTACCCTCCCAGAGAACACAATCATCAATAATAGCCAGTTTTCTATGCTGGTATCCCGGTATTAATACTATATCCACTCCCATCTCTTTGCAAGTAAGTATTTCTTCGGTTGCCTGATACCGCATTATTTCATCATGTTCCATCGGATCTCTGGTGATTATTTTTATTGATACGACTTTTGATATTAATTTCGAATACGAATCGTAAAATTTTTGATTACGTGTAGTTGTAATAAATGGACTTTCAATTATTATTTTGTTTTTAGCGGAATTAAGATCTTTAAAAAATTGCCGATAAAATGTTTTTTCATCGAAAAGATCTGAATAGAACTCATTTCGTTTTTGAAACAGTGAAAAGATCATTCAGACACCTCACTTTCTGAAACAATCTTTTTTCCGTTATAATATCGAAAGCCAAGCTCGGATAATTTCATATGAAGTTTGATAAGACTGGCAATTAAGGTGTTCCAGATTTGATCCCTTGGGCCCACATTTGTAAGTAACCCTAACAAGCGCAGAAAGTTCTTTGTTTATGGATTAAAGTTGTGATAGTCCGGAGTGAATCCGTATATTTTTTTAAATATCGCTTCAAATTCTCTTCTAATATTAGTGGATTTTGCTTCGTTAACGAGGAGTAATAACTTTGCTTTCCCGTATTTTTCAATCAAGTATTTTATGGCGAAACCAGACTCCTGATATACGGCTTTATTGGCTATATTATAGTCGTACTCATAACCATCTAGAAAACCACTAAGTATTTGTGGTTGCTCCATATTTTTTAGTTGTCCTGAAACGTATTTACAAATACCTTCAATAAGCCATCGCGGTTTTATCAATTTCTTATGAAGATGGTTGAGGTAAGCGTGACACATCTCATGCAGAAGTAATGCTTTGTATTGGGATATGTTTTTTGCCTTATGACTGCTCTGGTTTTCGATAACGTCTCTTTTCAGAATGTAAATTACGTTATATTTGGTCCATGCAATAAGCCAAGAAGGAGACTTTTCATAGCGCAGTTTATCGATGATATTTCTATTATCAAGTAGGATGATATGCGGCCTGAAAACTGGTTTCAAATCGAAAAAGCCGTCTAATATTTTTATTCCTTCATCATATATTTTGCTTAAATTTTTATCTTCTAATTCTTCTAGATAAAAAAACATGTCTAGAGTTTACCAAAATACTCTTACTAAAAAATATTATTTGTTCGTTTCGGACAATATTTGTATTGTCAAGAAAGTTGACTCAAGAGTCATACATATTTACATAATATATGCCATAGTTAATATATATTTACATTGATATAAGAAACAATTTTTTTGAATGAATAATAAAAAAATAATTTTGATTTCTTCCACAGTTCTTATTATTATATTTAGCTTGTTCATACTTTATATATTCGAAAATGATAATCCTATATCTAAAGCCTATCATGACAGACCATTAGGCGGTCAGCATGCGTACATTATCGAGAAAAATACATTGGTGGCGACGGGGAAAATCCTGTAATTGCATCCGACTCGGCATATGTAGTCCGCAGGGCCGATGAGTATGTGCAGGATTCGGTAATGCTTGCGGGTCGCGCCGTTTGCGAATCAAAAGTAAATCTGGAACCCTTTTTAAATAGGAAGGTATTAATAAAAGGGTAGTTATCACAGGGGAAAGCGTTTATTTATGGGGCGGGGTGTAGACCATAATCAGACAAATCTGGAAACGATTGTTATCAGTATAGAATCTGTTTGGAATTATAATCAATAATATGAGTAGAGTATTTAATATTAAAATCAGGCGTGCACTACTTGAAGATCTTGTATTTATTAGAGAATGTCTGATTGATTCTTGGGCAGATCATGCCGATCACGAGCCACATTTGCTTTCCAAAGAAAAGCTGGTCGGTTTCGAATCGGAGAAATTTTACATTGATTCTATCAGAAAAAAAAGTTCTTACATACTGATAGCGGAGCATGAAGGTGATAAATGTGGATTGATCGTAGCTTATAAAAAGAACTTACCGTATTTTTTTCGACAACAAGACGTGCTCTATATCGATGACATTTATGTTAAAAATACTCATCGACGAAATGGTGTCGCAAAAAAACTAATTCAAGAAGTAGAAAAAATTGCCAAGGTAAATAATATTGCTAGGATAAATTGTCGTGTCTATAATTATAATATTCCAATGCAAAGACTCCTTGGCTCCATATCTTATTCGTCGCCGTATTCCAACTGGAGTAAAATTATTCAGTGAAAGGGGGTATTTATGGTTTAGTGAATTTCACATATGGAAAAATGTCTTTTTTGTCAAATTATCAAAGGGAGAGTGAAGTCGTACAAGGTGTATGAAGACCACGCTAGTTTGGTTTTTTTGGATATTAATCCTATAGCTCCCGGACATTTACTAGTAATACCGAAAATCCACACTTCTGACATTCTCGATATGTCCGAAGAGGATTACGCAGCTCTTTTTAAGCTGGTTAAATTTGTAAGTGTGCGTCTTCGTAAGGCTGTCGAATCGAAAAGAATCGGGATTGCCGTCGAGGGATTTTCTATCCCTCATGTTCATATTCATTTGGTTCCTGTTAATAAAATGAATGAGCTTGATCCAAATAAGTCGGCAGCTTGCACAGAAAGTGAGCTACTAGAGATGCAAAAGAAGATAGCGCGCGCCATATGATTTTATATCTCCGACACTCTTCTTAAATATTTATCGTCCCACGGAATGCAATTCTCTTCTGGCAGTAATATAGCTTTATCCGGCTTTAGTTCTTTTATGAAATCTTCGGTATGGCTGACGACCAGAAGTGTGCCCTTATACGACCTGATAGCCTCGAGAATCAATCTTTGTGAAAGCACATCGAGATAAGTTGTTGGCTCATCGAGAATGAGCATATTAAATCCCTGAAGTAGAATGAGCGCAACGGCGTATCTGGTTTTTTCTCCTCCGGACAATAATTTTATTTTTTGATTTATTTTATTGGAGGGAAATAAGAAACGGGCGAGTAGCGGCCGCACCATATATTCGCTTTTTTTAGTCATTTGAATCGCAAATTCAAGAAGTGTCTTCTCCATGTCGAAAGTCTCAAACTCTTGTGAATAATAACCGATCTTCACTTTTTCATCTATATCAATCAAGCCGCGGTCGGGCGGCATTACGCCGGCAAGCATTTTTATAAGCGTACTTTTACCGGCACCGTTTTGCCCGATCAGTGCAACCCGTTCGCCGCGGCGTATCGAAAATGACAGATTATCTATAACGGCTATGTCTCCGTATGATTTGGATATGTTTTTAACAATAACTGGTAGTTCGCCCGTCCAGGAAGGTTCCGGCAAGTTGAATTTGATTATCGACAGTTCGCGAGGCAGCTCGGGCAGGCTGTCTTCTATCCGTTGAATCCTTTTTTTCAACTGTGTACGCCGTCTTACTCCTTTTTCGGAAGTATACCGCTGCATTCTTTCCAGTCCTTTTTTCATGTGTTTTAAGCGTCTTTGTTCGGTTATAATTTCCCGCTTCAACCTTTCTTCGTGCAGCTTTCTTAACACCAAATAATGGGAATAGTTACCGTTGTACTCTTCGATCTGCTTCGTAAATTCGTTTATGGCGATAACTTTATCGATATGACGGTCTATCACGTCCAGATCATGTGATACCAGAATAAATGACTTCGGATATCGGCTTAAAAATTCCATGACCCATCGTTTGCCTTTTGTATCCATGAAGTTAGTTGGTTCGTCAAGCAGCAAAATATCCGGTTCTTCGATCAGGGCACGCATAAGTGCCAATTTGGTTTTTTGTCCGCCGCTTAGCGCGATCGGTTTTTGTTCGAGGGAGAGTTCGCCAAGATCAATTTCCTTAAGAGCCGAGTATAAATATTGATCGGTTTTTTCGAAGTGCGGATCGAGGAAATTCCGGATATTTTCGACACCTTCGAGGATCGGATCGTGTTTGATCTCTTGCGGTACATAAGATACCGACCCCTGTATAGTTAGTTTGCCTCCGTCGATTTGTTCTTTTCCGGATATTATTCTTAATAGTGTTGACTTGCCCGTTCCATTTCTTCCGGCTAAACCTACTTTACTGTTGTCGCTTATGGTGAATGATGACGGGTGATATATAGACTCCGAAGTATAAGAGAAGGATATGTTTTTGGCTTTTATCATAGTGTATTGCTCTGATTCGATGATTATAATTCAGGTTCAGCCGGGCTTCAACATTTGGCGAACGCCACGGGCTCCAGGCTGATATACTGTTGTCCATGAATATGTTCAAAATGGTTGAAGCCAAATCAATAGAAGAATACTTTGCCGCTCTTCCGCCCGAAAGGAAGCAGGCGCTTGAATTTTTGCAAAAAACAATACTCGATACCGCGCCATCTCTTAAGCCGATATATCTTTACAACATGCCCGGATATGGATCTTTCAAATACAAGAATTATAGAAAGGAAATCATCGACTGGCCGGTGATTTCGGTTGCCAGCCAGAAGAATTATATAAGCGTTTATGTTTGTGCGCTCGAGGGCGAGGGGTACTTGGCGGAGAAACATAAGGGCGAACTCGGGAAGGTAAGCGTCGGAAAAAGTTGTATAAGGTTTAAGAAGATAGAAGATTTGAATATCGAGGCTTTCAAGAAAATCATTATCGCGGCCGAAAAAAGCCCAGGATTCGGTAATACTTAAAAGTAGGTTAACTAAGTGTTGCCTATTTAATATGGTATAATATTTCAATCATTCGAATAATTTACTGATTAGCATGAAATTCTGCCTTCTTCACTACTCAATAACTTCTTCGTTTTGAAAAATTTATGCAAAACAAACTATACGTCGGAAACTTACCCGATACGGTATCGGAAGAGTATTTAAGAAACGTATTCGGTAAATCGGGGACAGTAGTATCCATTAACTTGACTATTCCGATAGGATTCAAGAAACGTAGTGGTTACGCGTATATTATTATGCGAACGGCCGAAGAGGCAAAATTGGCCGCGCATGATCTGCGAGACGAACTTATTGATGGAGAAAAAATTCAGATTACCTACGCTCATGAAATCGATCAGGACAGATCTACGAATTATTATGTAAGTCGTTATAAGTTTTCCAAACACAAGAGGAGGTGAGTTATATGGATAAGAACAAATTATTTGTCGGAGGCTTGCCATGGGCAGTCACCAGTGAAGAGCTTGCGAAGTTATTTGCGAGTTATGGTGAAATAGTTGAGGCGATCGTCATCAGTGATCGTATTACCGGTCGCTCAAAAGGCTTTGGTTTCGTAACCTTTGCAGACGAAGAATCAGCGAAAAAAGCATTGGAAATGGATGGCAAGGAAGTAGGCGGAAGAAATATAGTTGTCAATATCGCAAAACCAAGAGAAAATAAAGTTGGTGGCGGTGGACAAGATTTCCGCGGTGGAAGAAACAATTTCAGAAGAGACGAAAGATAATCCAAAGTGAGAAACAAAAAAAATGAGAGCCTTGCAGGCTCTCATTTTTTGTATAAACAGACATAATGGATACTTTTTTAGTTATGACTGTACCTAGAATGATTCCCCAGAGGGGAAATTCCCAGAGTACATCCGGGACACAGGCCATTATTTAAAAAGAGTTTTTCCGCTTCCGATTCATCAAGACTGAATCCTGGACGGAAAGCTCTTACAAAGCCAGCGTGACTACTGAAAAATATTTCGTCCGCTCCTACTTTTTCTGCGATTTGTCTATGGTTGCTTTTGAAGGCTACCAATTCATCTTGCGTACGCATGCTGACTCCATAATTGCAGGTATGTCTTATTTCCGGAAAAAGGCTTATGAGAGTAATTCTTTCCGCTCCGAGTTCGCGTATGAAGCGATTAAGCCATAAAGAAGTATTACCCCGTACGATCGAATCGTCGACAAAAACAACATTCGCCCCTCTAAATATATTTTCATCAGGAAAAATATATTTATTTAGTACACGATCGCGATAAGAGTTGGGGTCGTCGTCGGTCTGGAAAAGTCTTTTGGCCTCTGGTCTACGAACTATCGATTGCACGTATTCCCAGCCTTTGTGTTCGGCGAATCCCATACCTCCATGAACGCCGCTCCATGGGATACCGGTTACGAAATCTGGCTGTGGTATATGTATTTCTTTTGCCGCTTCGCTCCCGCATCTTTTCCGGAACTCGGCGATAGTGTCCCAATTTTCCGGATGTCTGTAATCTTCCGGATCGAGGCCCGGATTATATTTGGAGTCTGTCCGCATAAAGTATGCCATTTGCATGCCGCAAAAATTGCCAAGTTTTTGGGAACCCGCGCGTATATTGGTTTGACCGTTTTTATCCAAAAGTAACACCTCACCCGGTAGAATTTCCCTCATGGTTTTAACCTGTGCCCGGTCGAGCGCACATGTTTCGGAAGCGACGATTATTTGATCATCGGTTTCTCCGATAGAAAGAGGCATACCTTTATTTTGGTCACGCATGATAAATAACTTATCTTTATAACCTATACACAGATTAAAAAATCCATCGACCGCATCTATTGCCTTAAGTATTTTTTCTTCCGGAGTATCACCGGGCAGACTTTCTAAAAATGACATGAATTTAACGGTGTCGCTCGCATCTTCTGGAGCCAGTGTCCGTAAGTAATTTTCAAGTTCCCTGGAAAAAGCAAAATTGCCGTTATGTATGCCTACCCAGTCTCCCCGGCATATCGGCTGGATATTACCGTTTCCGTATCCGCCCGACGTGCCATAGCGAAAATGAAGCAGAGCATATGTGAATTTACTCTCAAGCGTGGCTAAAGTGTCGGGGGTGTAAACTTCACTACTTCTTCCTGAGGCGGTGAAATATAAAGGAGAATCTTGATTGTATAAATATATACCGGTTCCCTGTTGACCCCGATGTTCGAGTTCAGAACCGATTGTAACAGCCTGAGAGACACTCATCTGGTGGGGGCCGGTTTGATAAATTGCCGTTATGCCGCAATTTTCCTCGACCAGTTTTTCTGTGTCCGGGAAATACTCAGGCGAAAGAAATATGTTGGGGCTGAGTGCTTCCGCAATTTTCAGATGATAAATTATATCATCGTACTACATAACGTTTCAAAAAAGCGAATTTTCGTGGCTTGAAGTCATATTTCGATATTGTGTTTATGATCTTCAATTGATGTTTATCCGAACGGATATTGTTTTCCTTCTTAAAGTAGTTTTTGCAAACCCCGATTATGCCTTTCATAAAAATATTGTATTAATAACAAATACATTATGAAGACGAATTCTTAAAATTAACTGAAAGACAGATTATCTTTTGAAAAGCAGATCTTTCGTATGATCTTCGATATTTATGAAATCGTCGGCCATGGCTATAAGCTCGCTGTTTGCTGCCCGTTTAAAAGCGGCGACTTCGACAAGACAACCGGTCGATTGCTGGAGGTAATTGACGACAGGTCTAAAATCACCGTCTCCGGAAACTAAGATTATCGAGTCGACTTTGTTGCCCAATCTGATGGCATCCATAGCAATGCCAATATCCCAATCACCTTTTTTGGCTCCACCATAAAATACCTGAAGTTTTTTTTCTTTCACCTCGAAGCCGGCATTATTTATAGCTTCAAAAAATTCATTTTCTTTTTCTTCGTCGGCGTTGATTACATAGGCGATTGCACGGACGAGAACACGCTTATGTAAAAGCAGCGAAAGCAGATTTTTGTAGTTTACTTTAGTATGGTAAAGATTTTTCGCGGAATAATATAAGTTTTGTACGTCAACGAGTATGGCAACTCTTTGATCTGGATTTTTTACTATCATATCTATATTATATACTGTTTAGGCGAATTTCGGGGCCTACCCCATAAGATCAATAAACTGCACCAGGTCGGCCATGGTCTCTATGCTTATATCGGCTCCCGACTGGATATAACCTTTTATGAGATTTTGTTTCAGTCCGATTGTGAGTGCTCCTGTCGCCTTGGCGGCATTTATCCCTACGTTTGAATCTTCAACGACGATCGTACGCTGGGGAGTTACTTGCAGTTGCAACATCGCGTCTATGTAACCATCCGGATGAGGTTTTCTTTTTAGTTCCGGACGGGAGGAGATTGCGACGACTATAGAAAACATTTTGGCGAGATTTTTCGGTAGTTTAGAAAGCACCTGATCAGCGGCATATTGTGAAGATGAAGTAACCATTCCCAGTAAGAAGTCATTATTTTTCATATGTACCGCGATCGAGTGTAGGCTTTTTACATCGATGTCTACGTCCTGGTATACCCGTTTTTCTATCTCTCCGATTTTTTTCATGAATTTTTCTTTCGGGAAGGAGATTATTTTTTCTAGCATTGTGTCGTATATGTCTTCGTTGGTTAGTCCAATAAATTCCGGCTTCATTTTTTCGTATCTTTGCGCTCCAAGCAGTTCATTGAAGAATCCGGTTTTATATTCAAGCCATAATGATTCCGAATTGGTCGTTATTACGCCATCCATATCGAAAAGGCAGGCCTTACGGTTTGTCATTTTCAGAATATACTTTAGATTATTTTTAATGTCAAATTAATACTATATAAACGCAGACAGTCCAAGAGCTATAAAACTCGCAATCACCATCAGACACATCCCGAGAAAAAACTTGAATGTAAACGCTTTTGAGCCGTAAAAATAAGAATAAACGGATTTTATTAATAAATTAACGGTATTTGCCGCAATCAATGTTAGACATGCCGTCTGGAAGCTAACCGATTTACCGGCAAGTTCGGCGATGTTTAAGGAAACTGCATCCATACCGCTTGCCGCGCCGATCATCGAACCGAATATCAATCCGTTGTCACCGAATAGTTTGAGCAACAGTTTTGTAAATATTTTAATCCCCAAAAATAAAGCCGCAAACTGCAACGCAGGACCGATAGAAAAAATAGATGTTTTCTTAAAATTTTGAACATCTGTCTCCAGAGTATCGTTCTTAATTTTATTTGTCAGAAAGAAACTTATCGCAATACCACTAACAATGAGAGCAAGAAGTGGTGGGAAGAAAGATACCAGCAACATGGCATTGATTGTAGAAAGTAATAATGCCAATTGCATAAAACTTGTCAAATTGGCCAATATTGCTGCGGCAACCAGCCGGTTCTCGCTTTTTGCATGTTTGCTTTGTTTAGCAAAGGTAATCGTTGTGGACGTAGAAGAGACAAATCCACCAATCATGCTGGTGAGTATCCATCCCTTTTTGCGACCGATTGTTCTTTCAAGTACGTATCCCAACATTTCCACACCCGTTATTATCGCAATAATGCGCCAGGTACCGAACGGGTTTATAAGCTCCAAGCCTGTCAGGCCGCTCAGGTTTATGCCGAATGCTTTAAGAATCTGGGGCAGGAGCGGCAGATCGGCAAGAGTATATGATTTATCCGGTAAAATAGGCAGTACGACAAGCGCTATTATCGAATAACTTACAAAAGCATCCAGTTCGTATTCTTTCACTCCCGCAACAAAACTTTTTATTTTTGCCTTTGAAGAAAGGATGAGGATAAGTACTACAGTCATTGCTATTATAATTTGCAGGGGAATAAGTTCGAGTCCGATAAGCAACCCTATTATGTAGCTCCATAGTATGGCAAGATCTGTAGTCAGTCCGTGGTCTTTTATTGCAAAACTACCGATTATGTAGTAGGCAATGAGAAGTATCGCGAAGGTAGCAGAGATAAAAACAAATAGACCGTAGTATTTATCAATCGAAAGCGCAGCGACAGTACCCAGCGTAGTTATTAGTGCATACGACCTTATACCCAAGCTTCCGGTGCCACTAGCTTCTGTTTTATCGGTTTTCCGTTCGTATGCTTCACGCTCCATACCAATAGCAGCTCCAAGAAGCAAGGAGACTAAAAATTTAATCGGAATTGGTATCGGCATAGGCTAATTATATCAAACATAGTCAAAAATATATCATGGCCTGATATGGAAGGCGGTAAGTGATTTATACTCTATCCTGTTTTCGAGCTTTTTTCAGGCTTTTAAAAAAATTTACAAATAAGCAAATTATACGGTTTTAGAGCCCCAATCCACGGTACGGTGCGGTACGGTGCCGTGCCGTGCGGTGGCGTATAGATTTATCTATTTACGTAGAAGCAATTTTCGACCTCCAGGGTGTTTTTATGTCGGTCCGGCTGAATAGCGGCTCAAGACCGTCAGGAGTCCAGAAGTTTTTTATAAGCGCTCCCGGCAAATTATCTTGTATTTTTGTCGCGAAACAGCATAGCTGGTCTTTCTCCTTTGGGCCATAGAGATTGCTTATCTGCAAAGACCTCTTCGGTTGTCGGAATATAGCCGCC
>CAYMOO010000003.1:36109-39203 GCA_964392185.1 uncultured Gammaproteobacteria bacterium | reverse complement strand
AAAAAACCAAATGAAGGCGACGTTGTAAGTATTAGAGAAACCCGTCCTATTTCTAAGGATAAAAAGTTTATAGTTGTCGAATAATAACATGTTGCAATTAAGGACAATGATGAATGTAGCCGATAATACAGGCGCAAAAAAAGCGCAGATGATCGGCGTGCCTAAAAGGGGCAATATGAAGATAGCTCATATAGGTGACGTGGTGACCGCAGTTGTGAAAGAGGCTTTGCCCTTTGGTCAGGTTAAGAAAGGTGAAGTTGTTTATGGTGTAATAGTAAGAACAAAAAAAGAATTCCGTAGATCAGAGGGCAGTTATATAAGATTCGATGATAACGCAATCGCTATTATACAAGGTAAAGATATAAAAGATCCGAAAGGCAGTCGTATATTCGGTCCAATAGCTAAGGAAGTAAAAGATAACGGGTTCAATAAGATTGCAAGTTTGGCCACAGAAATATACTAAAATACTATGAAATTTAAAAAAGGCGATAAAGTAAAAGTTTTATCCGGAAGAGATAATGGACGAGAAGGCACCATCGAACGCGTCTATGAGAAATCGGACACGGTAGTTATACCCGATATAAACAAGTATAAGAAGCACATGAAAAAGAGCGAGCAAATGCCTCAAGGTGGAATTGTCGAAGTGCCTAGACCAATAAAAGTATCTAAATTAGTACTAATGTGTCCAAAATGTGGAAAAGCGTCAAGAATTGGATATCAGATAGAAAAAGGTAAAAAAAGTAGAATTTGTAAAAAATGCAAAAGTGTTATCTAAATAAATAAAATATGACATTTCAGGAACAAATAAATACAGAGATGCGGCAGAAAATCATGAAGGAACTTGGTATCAAGAACCACATGGCCGTGCCTAAGATTACTAAGATAGTAGTTAATGTAGGCGCGGGAGAAGCTGTAATCAATAAAAATGTTATTGAAAAAATTGTTGAGCAGATGACGGCCATAACTGGACAAAAGCCAGTAGTCACCAAAGCTAGAGTATCCATTTCAGCTTTTAAAGTTAGAAAAGGTATCCCACTCGGAGTGAAGGTTACTCTTAGAGGAAAAAAGATGTATGAATTTTTGGAAAAATTAGTTAAAATAGTCATTCCGCGAATTAGAGATTTTCGTGGTATTGCCAAGACAGCTATCGACCAGCATGGGAATTTGAATTTGGGTTTTCCGGAGCAGACTCTTTTTCCCGAAATAGAATTTGACTCGATCGATAAATTGAGAGGTTTGCAAGTAACAATTGTTTCAACCGCAAATAACTCGACAGCAGGCAAAAAATTATATGAAGTTGTGGGAATACCATTTAAGTCAATTTAATCTTTATGGCAAAATTATCTGATGAAGTAAAATTTCTCAAGAAGCAAAAATTTACTGTACGTAACAGGAATCGATGTCCTTTATGTGGCAGAGCAAGAGCTTATATGAGAAGATTCGGTCTTTGCCGGATATGTTTTAGAAAAAAAGCCCTCGATGGAGAAATTCCGGGTGTGAAAAAAGTTTCATGGTAAGTTATAATATGTTTTTTAATTGGATTTGAACCAAATATGAGTAGATCACTAAAAAAAGGACCATACATAGATGAAAGACTTTTAGGAAAAGTCCTTAAACAAAAAAAAGTGGGACAAAAAGTAGTTATCAACACATGGTCGAGAAGCTGTCAGATACCACCGGATTTTGTCGGACACACATTCGGAGTTCATAACGGTAGAAAATTTATTGAGGTTTTTGTGTCCGAATCTATGATTGGTCATAGACTGGGTGAATTTTCACCTACAAGAACATTCCGTGGTCATGGTAAGGTTACAAAGAGAACGGCAGATAAAACATAATATTTAATATAGTATATGGATCCAATAATTGATTTAATTATAAGAATAAAAAACGGTTATTCGGCTAAACGTGAGACTGTCGAATCACCACATTCTAAATACAGGGAAGCTGTACTTAAGAAACTTGTTGCTCTTGGGTATGTAAAAGAATATCAAGTTGAAGGTGAGGGTATAAAAAATCTGAAAATCTCCTTATCATATGATTCTGGATCGCCCGCAGTCACGGGTATTAAAGTTGGTAGTCGCCCTGGCAGAAGATGGTATAGTAGATCAAAGAATCTTAAGTCAATTTTGGGTGGAATGGGTTATTCGATACTTTCGACTCCAGAGGGTATTATGACAAATAAAGAAGCTAACAAAAAAAATATAGGTGGAGAATTATTATTTCAAATTTGGTGAGATGTCTAAAATAGGAGAGAAACCGGTACAGATTGCGTCTGGTATTCAAATTTCAGTTGAAGGACAAATAGTAAAAGTAAAAGGCTCAAAAGGTCATATGGAGGTTGTATTACCTCTCGAAATAACTGCTGAAAAAAAAGATCAGGTTTTATCTGTTAAAAGATTGGATGAAAGTAAGACGACAAGGGCCAAACACGGACTAATGAGATCTTTGATAGCGAACGCAGTCGCAGGTGTTGAAACTCCGTGGGTCAAAAGACTAGAAATAGTTGGCACAGGATACACGGCCAAGATCGAAGGTGCTAACTTAAACTTAAAATTGGGCTTTTCACATCCAGTTATTTTTAAGAAAGTAGAAGGAATTAATTTCCAAGTTGAGGGAAATAATAAAATTGTGATTTCAGGAGTTGACAAGCAGTTGGTTGGTCAGATAGCTTATCAGATAAAAATACTAAAAAAACCAGATCCTTATAAAGGTAAAGGTATAAGATATGAAGGAGAAATTATAAAATTGAAGCCGGGTAAGAAAGCTAAGACAACCGCGGCATAATCCATGATATGAAAGTAAATAAAGACAGGATACTAAGAAAAAAAAGAAGAATAAGAGCGGAAATTTCGGGAAATGGTACACGCCCCCGAATAGCTGTTCATAGATCTAATAAATATATTTATGCACAGGCTATTGATGACATAAGCAGAAAGACATTAGCTGCGGCTTCGAGTTCCAAAATTAAATCGGAAAGTAAAATGACCAAGTCGCAAGAAGCGAAGGAAGTTGGCCGTGTAATTGGTAAAATATTACTTGAAAAGAAAATTGAAAGTGGAGTTTTCGATAGATCTAAATTTGCTTATAACGG
>CAYMOO010000003.1:34464-36099 GCA_964392185.1 uncultured Gammaproteobacteria bacterium | reverse complement strand
GGTTAAACTGGTTGCTGAAGGCCTGCGAGAAGTTGGATTTAAGATTTAACCATTAATTATTAGGAGAATTATATGCGCGATAATAGAGACAATAGAGGGGAAGAAAAAAAATTTGATGAAAAAGTTCTCCTCATCAGACGAGTATCCAAGAAAACATCAGGTGGAAATTATGTAACTTTTTCTGCGCTTGTTGTGGTAGGAGACAAAAAAGGAAAAATTGGTATAGGAATCGGACGTGGCCTCGAAGTTCCACCAGCGATTCAAAAAGGTATAACTAAGGCGAAAAAACACATGATTGAAGTTCCGGTATATAAAACCACACTTCCACATCACATTGAATTAAAATATAAATCAGCGCGTTTACTTCTTAGACCAGCTCCAGAAGGAACAGGCCTTAAGGTTGGAAGTGTTGTGCGTACTTTGTTGAATCTTGCGGGAGTGCAGAATGCTTCCGGTAAAATAATAGGCACAAGAAATCAGGTTGTTAATACTTATGCAGTTATGGAAGCTCTAAAAAGATTAAAAAAACGAACAGAAGTATGAAAAATATATTGTCACAATTACCAAAACTAATCGATTATAGAAAAAAAAGACTTGGACGTGGACTTGGATCGGGTTCTGGTGCAAAGTCAGGCCGTGGCACTACCCGTCATCAAGCGGCAAGAGAAAATATTCCTCTTGGCTTTGAAGGTGGCCAGGGTAGAATGGTAAAGAAATTTCCATTACTTCGTGGTAAAAATAGAAATAATGCGATAGTCGAAAGAGCAAGAGCTTTAAACATAGATATATTAAATAAAATGGACGACTCTGCCAAAGTTGACCTCAAACTGCTTGTTTCCAAAGGATTCATAGACGAAAATATCTCTCGCGTGAAAATAGTGGGTAAGGGAGAGGTCAAGAAAAAGCTGACAGTGTCGTTACCAGTTTCAAGATCGGTCAAACAGGCGGTTGAAGCTGCCGGTGGAGAAGTACGGGAGATATGAAAGATATTTTGCAGAAATTAAAGCTTCTTTTCAGGGATCAAGAATTAAAACGTAAAACTCTCTTTACCTTGTTTATTTTTTTAGCCTTTAGAGTTTTTGCATTTATTCCGGTGCCAGCAATCGATTTGGTCAAATTAAAACAATTATTTGCCAGTAGTCAGTTTTTATCACTTCTCGACATATTTTCAGGAGGTACTTTGGTAAACTTTTCCGTTATGGCTCTCGGTCTAAATCCCTACATCAACGCATCAATTATCATCCAGCTGGGTTCTTCGATATTTCCCCAATTGGAGCAGTTGTCAAAAGAAGGTGACTACGGAAGATTCAAGATAAATCAATATACTCGGTTTCTTACCGTTCCCCTCACTGTAGTACAATCGATCGGAATTTATGTTTTGCTAAAAAATCAGCATGTTATCGGTAATCTCTCTATAATACAATTCTTTTCCTTTATATTTACTTTGGTCGCCGGTACTTTTATATTGATTTGGTTTGGCGAACTTATCTCGGAGATGGGTCTGGGTAACGGGATATCGCTCATCATTTTTGCTGGTATTATAGGTAGATTACCTGTACTTATAGGTCGAACATTATCAGTGGTTAATCAGGAGCTGGCTATTAACGTTGTAATATTTTTAGTGGTCGCGGTTGG
>CAYMOO010000003.1:21999-34454 GCA_964392185.1 uncultured Gammaproteobacteria bacterium | reverse complement strand
AGTCAGGAAAATTCCGGTTTATTATGCAAAGCGTATAAAAGGAAACCGGATGTATCAGGCCGCATCCAATTTTTTACCTCTTAAACTGAATCAGGCGGGAGTTATTCCAATTATTTTCGCAGTATCGTTCGTATTATTTCCACAGTTAATCGGTAATTTTTTACAGTACTCAAGTAATAAAACATTAGCCACAGTAGCAAAGTTTTTGGCAACGACTTTTAATCCGAGTGGTTTTTTCTACAACTTTTTCTATTTTGTTCTGGTTATCGCTTTTACATTTTTTTATACGATCATAGTTTTTAATCCGCAAAAAATATCAGAGGAAATTCAGAAACAGGGTGGATTTGTGCCCGGTATCAGACCTGGTCTGGCGACGAAACAATACCTGGAAAGAATACTATACAGGATAACAACGGTCGGGGCGCTGTTTTTAGGAATTATAGCCATTCTCCCCGCAATTGTTTCCAAAATTACCGGCATAGACGGATTGGTGATAGGAGGTACGGGAATTCTCATCGTAGTTTCGGTTGTTCTTGAAACCTTCAAAATGATAGAGGCCCAGCTTGTTATGAAGAGTTATGACAAATTTACCAGATAATAATTATTTAGTTGATACAATCATATGGCAAAAAAAGGAAATAGAGTACTGGCAGGACTTACATGCACTGTATGTAAAAGTCAGAATTACGTTACTCAAAGAAATAAACTCAATACTCCTTCGGCTCTGAAGCTCATGAAGTATTGTAAGCGGTGCAAAAAAAGAACCGAGCACAGCGAAAAGAAAAAACTCGGATAATCGTAACTATTATTTAATATAAATGAAGCTAGTTTTAATCGGAATTCCAGGAGCGGGAAAATCAACACAGGGAAATATGCTTTCCCATCAGTTGAAAATTCCTTACCTTTCAACAGGTCATATATTCCGAGAGATAGCCAAAGAGAAAACGCACCTTGGACATTATGTAAAACAGGTCATGCATTCTGGTTTGCTCATACCAGATAATAAGACTATAGAGATAGTAAATGAATATCTATCTAGGCCGGAATACCAACGTGGCTACATTTTAGACGGTTTTCCCCGTACAGTTCATCAGGCGGAAAAATTCATCAACAATGTTGATAAGGTTTTTTATATTGAATTGCCTGACAAAGAAGCGCTTTGGCGATTGGCTTATCGCAATCATACAGGTCGCGACGATGATACGATTGAGGCAATAAAAAAGCGTATTGAAATTTTTCACAGATATACCGATCCAGTCATAAATTATTATCAGCAAACAGGAAAGCTGACTGTGCTCGACGGTACCGTAACCATCGATGAAGTAAATGAAGAAGTTTTGAAAAGCCTAGGAAAGCAGCTTATCAAGAATCAGATACATGCATGGCATCAGAGACATAAAGCGATAATAGCCATAGTTGGTTTACCAGGATCTGGTAAGACAGAAGCGGCCAATTATTTAAAGGAAAATAAAATTCCATCAGTATATTTTGGTCAAGCAGTCTTGGATTTGGTCATGACAAAGCATAGGACGATCACTGAAGAATTTGAAAAGCTCGCTCGTATTGAGATAAGGAAAAAGCATGGTAAAGCTGCATTGGCTATCTTGAATGAAAAAGCGATCAAGGATGCTTTACAGAGTAGCAATATAGTGATCGTTGAAAGTATGCGATCTTGGGAGGAGTACAAATATTTAAAGGAGGCATTTCCAGATGTCAACGTGTATATATTAGCCTTACATGCAGATAAAAAGATCAGATATCATCGATTGTTGAACAGAAAAACACGCTCTCTTACCGAAGGAGAAGCACGTGATATCAGCGAACTGGAAGATACAAATATGGGTCCGACAATTGCATTTGCAGATTTTTTAATAAAAAACAATTTTTCACTTAACGATTTTCATGATAAAATCGAGCAGGTATATAGAACGATTTATTTTTCATAAAAATGATAGAGCTTAAATCTGACGCTGAAATAAAAATAATGCAACAATGTGGTCAGAAGCTTATGACTGCGGTAGAAAAACTTATGCCGCAGATAAAACCGGGAATAACCACTAACTACATAGACCGAGAGGCAAAAAGATTGATAGAAGCGGAAGGGGCAGAATCGTCTTTCGATAAAGTCCCGGGTTATAGATGGACAACATGCCTACCAATCAACGAGCAGGTTGTTCACACGCCACCCTCCGAAAGAAAACTGGTCGATGGAGACGTTCTAACCGTAGATATAGGCGCATATTATAAGGGTTTTCATACGGACTATGCTACAACTATAATTGTTGGAGGTAGTAAGGACGATAAGAAAAATAAATTTCTAAAAACAGGAAAGGATGTTTTAGAATCGGCCATAAAAAAAGCGGTTTATAATGCGTATATAGGTGAAATATCAAAGACGATACAGGATGGGATTTATGGTGCGGGATATTATATACTAAAAGATCTGACGGGACATGGTGTGGGTCGTGAGCTACATGAAGATCCATTAATACCAGGATTTTTGGAGAGGCCGGTAGAAAAAACTTATCGGATTAAAGCGGGACTTGTGATAGCTATAGAGGTAATTTACTCTATGGGATCAGAAAAAATAAAATATGATGGTGATGATAATTGGTCGATATCTAGCAGTGATAACAGTCTCAGCGCATGCTTCGAAAAATCCGTGGCGATTACCGAAGAAAATGCATTTATTTTGACTTAATTTTGTGATACAATATATGTTTCATAGAACTGGTAGGAATAACAACAACAGAAGGGGCTTTAGCCATGAGCCAAAACCCTCAAATAACGCTGATTCTGCCAAGCAGAATGTGGTTATAGCGGAAGGTGAGGTAATAGAAAGCCTTCCAAATACTTTATTCCGTGTCAAACTGAATGAAGTAGATACAGTTGTACTTTGTTATTTATCAGGTAAAATGAGAAAAAATTATATTAAAATATTGCCGGGAGATAAAGTAAGACTCGAGATCACTCCCTACGACCCAGGTCGAGGCAGAATTATTTATAGAATATAAAAATATGAGAATCCAGGCGGCGGTTAAAAAAATATGTCCGCAGTGTACTTTAGTGAAAAGAAGGGGAAAGTTATATGTTAGCTGCAAAAACCCAAAGCACAAGCAGCGTCAAGGATAAAATAAAATATGGTACGTGTATCAGGTATAGTTTTGCCGGATGAAAAAAGAGTCGCATACGCTTTAACTCTTTTTTATGGTATCGGCTGGAAGCGTTCGTTGGAAATTTTAGATAATACAAAAATACCTGAGAGTAAGAAAGTCAAAGAACTTACAGAAGATGAATTGAAAAGGATCACTACTTACATAGAAAAGAACTACAAGATCGAAGGAGACCTTCGGGAGGAAATTAATGAAAACATTAAAAGATTACGTGAAAATGGCACTTATCGCGGACTAAGACATGCTCGTGGATTACCTGTCCATGGCCAGAGAACAAGATCAAATGCACGTACGAAGAGAGGTAAGAGAAAGACGGTTGGAGCACTCACAAAGGAAGTATGGGCAAAGTTGGAGCAAACCCAGGCGAAGGCTCCCGCGGCTCAGTAATATAATTCTATCTAATTTGAAAATATGAAGCCAAAAAAGACAACAAAAGTGGTAGAGAAAGGTCGAGTATATGTTACGGCCACTTTTAATAATACTCTCGTTACTGTAACAGACGATACGGGTAAACCGATCGTAGTTAGTTCCTGTGGAATGTTTGGTTTTACCGGAACACGAAAATCGACACCACATGCCGCAACTGTAACTACAGAAACGGCTATAAAGAAAGCAGTTACAGAATATCAATTGCGAAGAGTTGACGTTTTTGTTAAAGGTATTGGACCAGGACGCGAAGCATCTTTAAGAGTTCTCAAGAATAGTGAAGTGGATATCGAACGTATAGTCGACACGACACCTATTCCACACAACGGTGTACGTCCGCCGAAAGTGAGAAGAGTATAATATTTAGAATTTATTTATTATGAGATACACAGGACCAAAAAACAGAATTTCAAGAAGAGAAAATATGGACTTAGGGTTAAAAACACCAGGTTCAAAATCTCAAGCGAATCTATTGAAAAAAATAAGTGTACTACCAGGACAGCATGGCACACAAAGCAGACGTAAAGTTTCCGAGCACGCGCAACAGCTCCGAGAAAAACAGAAAATGCGCTTTATGTATGGAGTAACAGAAAAACAAATGAAGAATTACTTTGCCAAAGCTAAAGCGAGAACTGGAAATACAGGTCTATATCTTACAAGATTTTTAGAAAAAAGGCTCGACACAGTAGTGCATCGATTGGGATTCGCTCCCACAAGAGCATCTGCTAGACAGCTCATCACTCACAAACATATTTCAGTGAATGATCAAGTTCTCAACGTACCTTCTCATCAACTGAGAATAGGTGACGTGGTAAAAATAACTAGAGATTCCTCAGCAAAAATTCCGGCAATTGCTACCGCTTTAGAAAAAAAAGATCTTATTATATCGGAGTGGCTCGAAAGACAAGGAACTGCAGGTAGTCTCAAGGCAGAGCCTAACATGGACAGTATAGCTCAACAAATTAATATACGTTTAGTAGTTGAATTTTATTCGCGATAATATCGCGGTTATAATTTACTTTTTATTATGATGGAACCAATATTTCATACTAAAGTCGAAGAGGACAGTAGTAATTTCGGTAGATTTACATTTGAGCCTCTTTATCCGAGCTTTGGTCATAGTCTTGGAAATGCACTACGTCGAACCTTGTTATCTTCATTAGAAGGTGCCGCTATTTCTCAGGTAAAGGTAGAAGGAGCACCTCATCTTTTCACTACAATAAAGGGAGTTAAAGAGTCGGCTCTTGATATCGTTATGAATATGAAGAAGTTGCGCTTCAAAGTATCTGGTGAAGGCTCTCACAGAATCAATATTGCCGTAAAAGGAGCTAAGAAGATTACCGGCGAATCAATTGAGGGTGAAGCGGAAGTTGTAAACAAAGATCTTTACATAGGAGAAGTTTCCGAAGACAAAGGTAAAATCGAGATTGAGGCTATTGTCAAAACCGGCCGCGGATATGTAAGTGCAGAAGAACAGGAAGATATTGAGTCTGGTTTTATTGCAATCGACGCCTCATATTCACCGGTTGAAAAAGTAAACTTCAAAGTCGAGGCGGAACGCGTTGGTCGCAAATCCAATTTCGAAAGATTGATTATTGAAATTTGGACAGATGGAAGTATTACTCCTAAAGAGGCGCTTATGAAATCCATAAGTATCCTTCAAACATCTTTGTCGCATATATTCTCGGGTAAAGATGTTCCTGCCGAAGTAAGCATTGATGATGTTAAAAAAATCAAGGAAGACGAAACTACAGCGAAACTTGATGAAATAATAATCGACGAACTGAATCTGCCATCGAGAGTTATAAACGCATTACTTCGAGAAAATATCGAAACAGTTGCTGATCTTATCAAAAGAGGCCGTGAGAATCTCGCCACCATGAAGGGTGTCGGACGCAAATCTATAGATTTGATCGATCAGGAATTCAAAAAAATGGGTATAGAACTTAAATAAAGCAGCATATGAAACACGGATTAAAAAAAATACGATTCGGAAAAGGTCAGGACGCAAACATAATGTTGCTCCGTAAACTTACGAATAATTTTTTCCTTAAAGGAAATATTACGACCACTTATAAAAGAGCCAAAATCCTTAAACAACATGTGGATACTCTTGTTGGCAAGATAGGAGACAAATCGGAGGCGAGTAAAAATATATTGTTGAAATATATAGGATCTCCTGGGATGGTTTCTAAAGTTATGGAGCAGATAGGAGATTCCTCCAAATCTACAAGTGGCGGACATGTGAGAGTTCAGAAGCTATTGTTTAGAACTACGGATGGCGCGGCTATGGCTAAAGTAACATGGACACATCCTGTGGTAATAGAGCCGGAACCGGTTAAGGAAGAAGTTAAAGTAAAAGAAGTTAAAGCAAAAAAAGATAAAAAAGTTAAAGCATAATATGACACATTTACATCAATCCACCAAACCGACTTCCGCCAAATCAATTTCCAGAAAATGGCACCTAATAGATGTTAAGGGTAAACGTTTAGGAAGGATATGCAATGATATTGCCGCTATACTGCAGGGAAAGAAAAAGGTGACATATTCTTCAAATATCGATATGGGAGATAATGTCGTAGTTATAAATGCCAAATATGTGGCGATAACAGGTAGAAAATCGTCAGACAAAGTTTATACTTATTATTCAGGTTATCCTGGCGGTTTGAGGACGACAACGTTCAAAAGACTCCTTGTCGATAATCCTTCAGAAATTATCCGTCATGCAGTCATGGGTAAACTTCCCAAAAATAAATTAAGAGACCGTCGCATAGCGAGATTATATATTTTTGCAGAAAACGAGCATTCATACAAAGATAAGTTCAATTGATTATTACATTTCAATTATTGAAATATGCCAAAAAAATCTAAAGACATACAATTTTATGAGGCGATAGGCAGAAGAAAAGAAGCAATCGCTCGCGTGCGATTATATATAGTAGGAAAATCGCCGGTAACCATTAAGAGTGAAAAATACACAAAAGGAGCCTATCTTATCAATGAGATGCCTCTTGAAAAGAGATTCGCCGTTGCTCATGATAAGAAAATGTGTCTTTTACCACTCGTTGTTACTGATTCTTCAGAAAGATTTGTGGTTTCGGTAAGTGTAACCGGTGGGGGTCCGAATGGCCAACTTGAGGCCATACGCCACGGCTTGGCTAGGGCGTTAGTGATGGTGGATGAAACCTATAAACCAAAATTAAGAGAATATAGCTTACTTACTAGAGACTCACGCATACGACAACGTAGGCAAGTAGGCACAGGTGGCAAAGCGCGAAGACAAAAGCAGTCTCCGAAGCGGTAACGATCGCGGAGACTTGCTATAATAGATATTGCCCATCATGAAAGATCTTTCTGTCATAATTCTTTCTTATAATACCAAAGATATAACTTTGCGTTGTTTAGATGCTCTTCTTGTGTGTTTGAATAAGAATATAAATCTTAGCAGTGAAGTAGTGGTAATCGATAATGCTTCATCGGACGGCTCGGTTGAGGCCATTGGGAAATTTATAGAGACCAGAAAAGATGCGAGTATAAATTTTGTTTTTATAAAAAATAAGGAAAATGTAGGCTTTGTAAAGGGTAATAATCAAGGGTTAAAAGCATCTAATTCGCGATATGTCCTTTTTCTTAATTCCGACGCTATTATAGAGAACGTTGACTTCGAGCAAATTATTGCATTTGCAAATGCCGACCAAAGAATTGGTGCGCTCACCGTACGAATTGACTTATCTTCCGGCAGCATCGACCCAGCATCCCATCGTGGTTTTCCGACAGCCTGGAATTCATTCTGCTACTTTCTAAAGTTGGAAAAGCTACTCGGAAATTTTTCCGTGGTTGGAAAAATTTTTGGTGGTTATCATCTGTCTTATTTACCACTGGATCAAGTTCACGAAATAGACTCACCGACCGGTGCCTTCTTTTTTGTGAAAAAAGAGGTCTTGGACAATGTCGGTGCTTTTGATGAGGATTATTTTATGTACGGGGAAGATTTAGATTTGTCCTACCGTATAAAATGTGCCGGATATAAAATAATATATTATCCGCTTTATCGAGTGACTCATCTGAAATATTCAAGTGGGTTGCAGACAGGGAACAAAAAAATCAAATCAAAGACCAGATTTCATTTTTATGATGCGATGAAAATATTTTATAGAAAACATTACGCATCCAGGCATAATTTTATTTTTAACTGGCTAATTTATAAAGCAATAGATATAAAAATGAAGATCTCAAGTTAAAATGAAGACAAAAAGAGTTGGTATTGATGCGAGGTTATACTCAAGGACGGGTGTTGGTGTGTATATTAGAAATCTTCTATATTATCTTTCGAATGCGGATTTAGAAAATTTCAAATTCTATGTATATCTGCTTCCAGAAGATATCAAGAACATTGAATTTAATTCTGACAATTTTGTCTTTCGTGAAAGTCCTTACCGATGGCATAGTCTCGATGAACAGACGTTGTTTCTCTTTCAGTTATATAAAGATAATTTGGATCTCATGCACTTCACCTATTTTGGGTACCCTGTACTTTATAAGCGCAATTTTATAGCAACTATACACGATACGATAATGCTTGATCACCGTACTGGGCGTGCATCAACTCGATCTGCTTTTTACTACAACCTAAAGCATTGGGTGTTTCGATTTGTTTTCGGGAATCAATTGAGCAATTCTAAAAAAATAATCGTACCGACCAATGCGGTCGCCGATCGTTTGATAGAAATATATGGGTCCAGGTATAGAGAAAAAATAAACGTAGTCTCGGAGGGTGTGGATTATAGAATACAAAAAGAGAAAAACTCCTTAATTTATAAGAATATACAACCTAAGCATTTTATCTATATCGGCAATTTTTATCCTCATAAGAATGTGGATAGGTTGATATTGGGTTTTCTTGCAAGTCAGGCAACGATCCCGCTTGTATTGGTAGGTCCTAAGGATCATTTTTTCGGACAGATACAGAAGTTGATAAAAGATAATGATGGCGAAGGTAGAATTAAAACTATAAGTAACGTAGATACGCATCTTATATCCGAACTATATTCGGAAGCAGCCGCTCTAATTCATCCATCTCTTGCGGAAGGGTTCTGTCTACCCTTGCTCGAAGCGGCCTATTTTGATTTACCGATTATCGCATCAAATATACCCGTGTTCAAAGAAATTTTAGGAAATAATTATATAAGCTTCGACCCTTATAGTATCAGTTCAATATGTGCTGCGATAAATGAATTTACGATGTCGAGAGCAAAAAAAGATTATACCGGCATTCTGGCAGGTCGCTCATTTGAGAAAATGATGCGTAAAACTTTTGAAATTTATAAGCAATGCTTATGAAAGAGAAAATTGCTATCGTATATGACTGGATAGATAGCGCTGGAGGAGTTGAAAGACTTTTACTCGTTTTAGATGAAATGTTTCCGGACGCCGATTGGTATAGTTCTTTCGTCGACTATAATAAAGCAGAATGGGCAACTGAGCTAAGAATTAAAACTTCATGGATGCAAAGGCTCCCTTTCTTTTTACGAAGGAATCGAATTTTTTGCACGCCATTATTTCCATATGCATTTGAATCTTTTGATTTTTCTGGTTATTCAAGGGTGATATCCGTCAGCTCGTCTTTTGCTAAGGGAATAATAACGCGTCCGACAACAGAACATATTTGTTACTCGCTTACCACGCCGCGTTTTTTGTGGACTCATAAATCACAGTATCTTCGGGGTGGAGTTGTGGGTGCAATCTCTCAACTGTTTGCCGCCCGAATGCGTCGCTGGGATCAGATAGTATCGAGTAGGCCTGACAAAATAATTGCGATCTCAAAGGTTGTTTCCGATAGGATTGCCAAAATATACCATCTCAATTCGCCAGTTGTTTATCCACCATTTGATTTGGAATATTGGGGAGTAGTAAAACAAACTATAAAAAGTGAAAAGAGAACAGTCAAGCATACTGCATTGCCAGATGAATATTATTTGATAGTTTCAAGATTGGAAAAATATAAGATGGTAGATATGGCGATTAAAGCGCTATCTGGAAGTAATATTAAGCTGATTATTGCCGGAACTGGCAGATATGAACAGAAACTAAAAAAAATATCATCGAAAAACGTAATATATTTGGGACGGGTTAGTGATACGGATCTCGGAGTGTTATATAGTAATGCAAAAGCACTCCTCATGCCTCAGGAAGAAGATTTTGGTTATACTGCCGTCGAAGCGATATTTTTTGGCTGCCCGGTAATCGCCTATTCTAAAGGTGGGGTATCGGAAATAATAGAGCACGAAATAACAGGTGTATTATTTAATGATCAGAGCGTCATATCGCTTAAATCAGCACTTGATAAATATCATACGATATCATACAATATACAGAATACAACAAAAATAGAGGGAGGAAAGAAAGTCGAAAAATATTCAAAAACGAAGTTTATGCAGACTTTTTTATCTCATCTCCGATAAATATTAAACATTAAATATATTTATGAAAGCTGTTATTTTTGCAGGCGGTGTAGGTACGAGACTTTGGCCGTTATCAAGAAAAAAATCTCCCAAACAGTTTGAGCCTATAGTGGGAAGTAAATCTACTCTTCAATTGGCAGTGGAAAGATTATTACCCGAATTTAAGGCAGAAGACATATTTATATCCACTGGCAAGCAATATATTAGTTTAGTTGCCGAACAGTTGCCCTTTATACCCAGAGAAAATATCATCGGTGAACCTAGTAAAAAAGATAATGGCCCGGCGGTTGGTTTCATGATGGGTTATTTATCAAAGCGTTTTCCTCATGAGTCAGTTATCATTTTATGGAGTGATCATCTAGTTAAAAAAGTCGACGTTTTTAAGAATATTATCTTGACCTCAGGAGAAATAGTCGAGCGAGAAAGAGATCGCATAATTTTTATTGGGCAAAAACCAAGATTTGCGTCCGATAATTTAGGTTGGATAGAGTCGAATAAAGAATCACATCATGAAAAAGGTATTTCTTTTAAGCAGTTTAAAGGTTTCAAATATAAACCTGATAAGGAGCTCGCCAAGAAATATTTTTCCAATGATTCTTATTGTTGGAATCTCGGGTATTTCGTAAGTACACCTGCATTTGTTTATAGTCTTTTCAAACGTTTTGCACCGGCAGTGTATGAAAAGTGTGAAAGCATATTGGCTGACGACAGCAAACCGAATTTCGAAAAATCTTTTGAAAAATATTACGGCGAAATGCCGGAAATCAATTTCGACAATGCAGTTCTTGAGCAGCTTGAGCCAAGTGTGGCTTATGTGGTGACTGCCGATATCGGATGGTCAGACGTTGGTGCATGGGAAGCATTAAAAGAGGCATTGGAAGAACATAGAGATGACAATATTACCAAAGGTAGAGTATTACTCGAAGATTCATCGGACAGCCTCGTATACAATTACGAAGACAAAAAACTGGTTGTCGGAATAGACATGTCGGATATATTAATTATAAATACCGCAGACGTACTATTGGTCGCCAGGAAGACATCAGTTTCTAAAATAAAAAAATTGGTGGAAAGTTTTCAGGGTACCGAAAACGAGCGTCTTACTTGATGCGGTTTTGATAAAATAATTTTCATGCCATCGATACCTTCACTAGTCGCAGGGAGATATTACGAACGGTATACTAAGCGTGGGCTGGACTTAGTTATTTCTCTTATTCTTCTTATCTTATTTCTTCCCGTCTGTATTGTTGCGGCAATCTCAATAATATTGGATTCTTCCGGACCGGTATTTGCCGATGTGCCGGAGAGAGTCGGTAGATATGGTAAAAAATTTAAGATGTATAAATTTAGATCCATGATTGTAAATGCACACAACCTACTTCACAGCGATCCCAAATTTAAAGAGTTATTTGAAGAGTACAAAAGAGGCAGCTATAAATTAAAAAGGGATCCAAGGATCACGAATGTTGGAAAATTCATACGGAAACATTCCATTGATGAAATTCCCCAGATTATTAATGTTTTGCTTGGTAAAATGAGTATAGTGGGTCCAAGAGCATATTATCCGGACGAACTTGAAAATCAACAACAGAAATATATCCAAACAAAAAAATTGGTCGCTAAAGTATTGTCTGTCAGGCCAGGGATAACTGGTTTATGGCAAGTTTCCGGACGATCCGAAGTTAATTTTGACAAAAGGATTGCTATTGACGCCCGATATGTCGATACTATATCATTATGGAACGATTTGAAAATAATATTTAAGACTCCGCTGATAATGATCACAGGTAAAGGAGCGATATAAATTCAAAAAATTTTATGATAAAACCAATCCAAATGGACGAAAAGAAGAAAAGTAGAAAAAAACCAATTATTTTATCTATTCTTTTAGTTTTTTTCATATTGATTGTGGGGGTTGGAATTGCGGCATATTTTTTTGTATATATCCCGGCGATGCGAATTAAAGAATCTGCAAACGTCCTGGTTGCATCAACAAAAAAAATGAAAGAGATAGTCGCGAAAAATGATATTAATCTATTGAAAACGAAACTCGAGGAAGTGTCCAAACAATACACTGACTTTGAAAATAAATCCAAAGAACTATATTGGGCTGATTTTATTCCCCACATTCGAGATTTTAGGAACGGAGTCGAGGCGGGCAGATATGTCGTTAAGGCAGGACAGGAGACCGTTGACGCGATATATCCTTATGCAGATCTTATTGGATTTAAGCAGGGACAAACATCATTTGTTGAGCGTTCGGCAGAAGACCGTCTCCAAACAGCCGTTGCGACTTTGGATAAGATGCTTACCAAAATCGATGTTATTGCTGACGACATTCATCAGGCTGAAAAAAGGATAAATACAATCGATCCACAAAGATATCCGGAAAAGA
>CAYMOO010000003.1:4176-21989 GCA_964392185.1 uncultured Gammaproteobacteria bacterium | reverse complement strand
CGGAAAAGATAGGCGATACTACTGTAAGATCTACTTTAGTAAGAGTTAAAGAGCAATTTGAGGGCATGGCGACACTTTTTGTTACCGCTAAGCCATTTGTCAAAAACTTGCCCGCGATGTTGGGTAAAGATAAAGAGATGACATATTTGGTATTTTTCCAGAACGATAAGGAACAGCGCGCCACAGGTGGTTTTCTTACCGCCTACGCCATCTTAAAGATTAAGGACGGTAAAATAAATATAGATAGATCGGAAAATATTTATGATCTGGATTCCACAATAAGACATCCTAAAGCTCCGGAGAAAATTCTCACATACCATTTGAATGTTCCCGAATTCAATATAAGAGATAGCAATCTCTCACCGGATTTTGTCGAATCGGTAAAACTATTCCAGTCCCTCTATGATAAAAGCCCCGCAAAGGTCGATTATGACGCGATAGTTGCTATAGATACCAATATTTTAGTCGATATGCTCAATATCTTTGGCGACACTGAGGCTGGTGGCATAAGATTTTCTGCCAATAAAGATAAAAGATGCGATTGTCCGCAGGTTATATATCAGCTTTCCTACACTGTAGGTAGAAGGACAGGATATATAAGGGAAAATAGAAAGGCCGTTCTTGGAGACCTTGTAAATGCATTGTTCTACAAGGCGATTGGTTTCTCACCATCCAAATATTGGGGTACTCTAGCGCAGACCATGTTTAGGAATATGGAAGAAAAACACATTATATTGTATTTTAAGAGCCCAACAATTCAAGAGGCGGTTGAAAAATTAAACTATGGTGGAAGAATTCAGAATTTTACCGGTGACTACCTGCATGTTAATAACGTTAATTTTGCCGGTGCTAAATCGAATCTTTTTGTTTCGAAAGCAATAACTTCAAAAACCGACTTTAGTTCGGACGGTAGTATCAAGAGAGAGGTTACTGTACATTTCGTCAACCCATATCCTGCTTCCAATTGTAGTCTTGAACTGGAAAACGGATTATGTCTTAATGCAACCCTGAGAAACTGGATCAGATTTTATGTGCCGAAGGGATCTCAACTTGTTTCTTTCAAAGGGTCGAAGATGAAAACCCAGACATACGAGGAGCTGGACAAGACTGTATTTGAAGGATACACAGAGGTAAATCCTAAGGGGGAATCTACAGTTATCGTTTCTTATTCGTTACCAAAGACTGTAAATAAAGACAATTATAAACTCCTAATTCAAAAGCAGCCGGGAGAATCGGATTTGAAATTGATTGTAAATGTAGATGGTGAAAAGAAGTTTGATGGAGTGATGCTTAAGGACTTTGAAGGAGGCAATTAAACTCTTGGATTTGTTTGACAAGAACGATAAGATTTGGGATACTGAAAAAGAATTGATTAAAATATGTACAGGTTTAATAAGCCTTTGAATAAGCTGTATGAAAGAGGAGAAGCTGCTCTCATTACGGCTATTGTGCTTGCAGTAATAACTTCGGCTATTTTCGCTGTCAACTCGTATATCAATCAGACCACACATACAATTCAAACTAATGCACAATTAGCTACAGGGTGTAGTACCAGCTGTATTAATATAGGTTATGACGCTGGCAGATGCAGCGTCAATACTTTATCATGCGCATCAGGCGAAAATCCTATTAGTAGCTCTGTTTGTGGAGCCAGAAGTACTTGCTGTTGTTCTTACCTACCAGCGCCGACTTCAACTCCTACCAAAACTCCAACACCCACACCCACCAGAGGCATTTTGCTTCAATGCAATACTGATTGTATAAATACAGGTTATGATTCTGGTAGATGTAGTGCTAAAGGCACAAGTTGTAACACTGGAGAAACCGGGATAAGTAGTAACTCATGTGGTGCAGGAAGTATGTGTTGTTGTTTATTTTTACCCCAGCCGACAGATACTCCAACGAGCACCCCTACTCCTACAAAGACTCCAACTCCTACACCAACAAAGGGCATTTCATTACAATGTGGTGTAGATTGTGCGAGTATAGGTTACGATATTGGTAGATGTAGCGCTAAATATGCAAGTTGTAACGCGGGTGAAACAGGGATAAGTAGCAACTCTTGTGGTACTGGAAGTACTTGTTGCTGTTCATATTTACCCACACCAACTTCAACGCCAACAAATACACCAACTCCCACCAAAACCCCCACACCAACAAATACACCAGTCCCAACGAATACACCAGTGCCGACGAATACTCCAACCCCTACCAATACACCCACACCCACCAGAACACCTACTCCTAGTATAACTCCAAGTAACACTCCTACACCAACCACGACTCCGATCATAACAAGCACACCTACACCATCAATTACACCATCGATTACCCCGAGTGTGACGGGTACTCCTACAATCACACCAACAGTCACGCCTACGCCAACAGCGCCCCCAGCATGTCAGATCATTAGCACATCGTGGATAAATATCTCTATCCAAGCGCAAACGAACGAATTTACCTCGGAATTCGACGCAACTCCCAAAGCCACCAATATAAATGCCGTAATAGGTTTTTCAGGTAAACAAGTGGCAGCATATATCGATCTTGCTGCTATGATACGTTTCAATGATATAGGCTCGATCGACGCCAGAAACGGATCATCTTACGCTAAAATCAACACTATCAACTATACAGCAAACACTACTTATCACATAAAAATGAAAATAAATCCTCAAACCAAAAAATATTCGGTTACAGTTAAGACGGGAAACAGCACCGCTGAAACCATAATCGCGACCGACTATGCTTTCCGTACCGAACAGGCAGCCGTTTCTACAATAAATGATTTCGCCGCAAATAGCGCGAGTGCCAATGGTGTTGATATATGTTCCTTAAAGATTACTCCTACCTCCAACCCCAATGTTTGTGTTTATAAAGTTGAAGGCGATTCAGATTGCAAAAACAATACTGCTGGAAAACCGGTGGATTTGGCCGATTTCGAAATATGGAGAAATGAATACTTCAAAGGTTGCGATAAACAGAATCTCACCGCAGATAAATGTTATACGGACGATGATAGTGATGGTAGTCTAATGGATGCAAACTTCGATTATCCGGGCTCCGGCGCAAATAAAACCGATGAAGCCGTCACTCTCGCAGACTTCGAAATCTGGCGGAAAGGCTACTACAAATACAATCAATAATCCTCATGTTAAATATTTTTGAAACAGAAGCTTTGGTGCTTCGCAAAATAGAGCTATTGGATAAAGATTCAACGATCATATTGTTTAGTAAGGATCTCGGAAAAATGGTATGTATCGCCAAAGGAATAAAAAAGATAACCAGTCGTCGTGCGGCGCACCTACAGACTGGGAATATAGTTAAAATAAACGGATCAATTAGAGGGGATTTTTATTACATAAGTCAGTCTCAAGTGGTATCTGCGTTTTCCGATATTAAGTCCAGCGCCGAAAAAATTGATATTTTATATAAATACTTATTTATACTTGATCGTATATTGCCGCAGCAGGAGCCAGAACCTCTATTATATAAGGAAGTTATAAGAGCTATTTCCGGGCTTTCACGTGCAGAAAAAGTAGAGAAAGGGCAGATGCTGGAATTTTCACGTCTGGTTCTTGAAATGCTTGGGTATTATGATGGCAGCGCTGACACCGATTTTCTCCAAGAGATTGAGAGTATAATCCATGAAAAGATCCCTGCGCATGTTATAATATAAGATTAAATAATTGGATTATTAAAGGTATCAAAATGGAAGAAATTATAGCATTGTGTAAGAGAAGGGGATTTTTCTATCCTTCATCTGAAATCTACGGGGGATTGGCCAATGCGTGGGATTTTGGACACTATGGAGTTCTTCTAAAAAATAATCTGCGTGATTTGTGGTGGCACCGATTTGTATTGAGCCGTGATGATATGGTGGGTATAGAAGCGAGTATCTTCTTAAACCCCAAAGTATGGGAAGCATCAGGGCACGTAGCCGGGTTTAATGACGCACTTGTTGAATGTAAGAGTTGTCATGCTCGTACGAGAGCAGATCATCTCATAGAGGATAATCTAGAAGGTGTGAAAGTAGAAGGTAAACCTCTTGAGGAATTGACAAAAATTATCAAAGAAAATAATCTTAAATGTCCAAGGTGTGGTAAAAAGGATTTTACAGACGCAAAAGTATTTAATCTTTTGTTTCAAAGTAATATCGGAATAGTAGAAGAAAGCAAATCGAAGGTGTATTTACGCGGTGAGATAGCTCAAGGAATTTTTATAAACTTCAAAAATGTTCTCAACACGATGCGGGTGCGAGTGCCATTTGGTATTGCCCAGCAAGGTAAGGCTTTCCGTAACGAAATAACAATGGGACAGGCAGTATTCCGAACCCTGGAATTTGATCTTATGGAGTTTGAATATTTCATACGTCAGAAAGACTGGGAAAAAACATATGAAATGTGGCAAAAAGCCATGTGGCAGTTTGCCTTAGACATAGGACTAAATAAAGAAAATCTACGATGGCGACAACACGAGAAACATGAATTATCGCATTATTCAACTAAAACGATGGACGTCGAGTATAAATTTCCCTATGGATGGAAGGAAATATGGGGACTAGCATACCGTACAGATTTCGATCTGAAAAATCATATGAAATTTTCTGGGAAAGATATGAATTATACCGATCCAAAAACTAATGAGAAGTTTATCCCACATGTTATCGAGCCAACATTCGGTTTATCTAGATTAGTAGGCACGATGATAGTTGATGCTTATAAAAAAGAAACAGTGAACGGAAAAGAAAGAACTGTGCTTAAATTTACTCCAAAAATAGCTCCAGTGAAGGCGGCAGTATTTCCTTTGCAAAAAGACGATAAGTTAAAAGAAAAAGCAAAAGTAATTTATAATGAAATTAAGAAAAAATATAGTGCCGAGTTTGATGATTCGGGAAATATCGGCAAAATGTATCGCCGTCAGGACGAAATAGGAACACCGTATTGCGTAACAGTTGATTACCAAACTCTAGAAGATGGAACAGTCACCATCCGTGACCGCGACACAATGGAACAAAAGAGACTTCTCAGCACTGGACTTACAGACTTCTTAATGAGTAAAATAGATAATGTTTAATAATTACTAACTATATGGATCAGCAAGTACCAAAAACAACCATCGATGAAGTAACCAAAAGTAAAAAAAATATTTACATTATCGGAGGAATCGTACTGTTGGTAGTCGCTATTGCTATATATTTTTTTCTTTCAGGTAAAAAAGAAACGACTCCAACTAAAACTGCGAAAAAAATCCCGTTTCAGGAAGAGCTTATACCTACGGTAGATCCATCGGTTCAGGTTTCGGTCAAAGCCGGCTCCGGCAAAAAAAAGTTCAATTTGCATATAGAGGGTATTCCAGCCGGGACAACATCGCTAGAGTATGTTATAACTTACGAAACTAAAGATGGAGGGCTTCCAGGTATAAGTGGCACAGTGGATATTCCGGCAAATTCGTCCGAATATGAAAAGAAAGATTTATTACTTGGGACTTGTTCGACTGGTGGCGCCTGCGTCTATCACGACCTTTCCAGCCCGCTGCATATATCAGTAAAATTCATAGGCGATTACGGAGAGAGATTGTCTACAAATGATTTTGAAGGTTCAAAGTTTTAATATTGAGAGGAGGTGTTTGCTACATGCCAAATATAAAATCAGCAATAAAAAAAGTCAGAAAAGATTCGAAAAGAGAAAAGGCGAATATGGCCTATAAAAATACAATGAAACAAATGCTCAAAAATATGAGTAAAATCAAAGGTAAGGATAAAAAAGACAGTGATGTGAGTGGTGCCTATAAAATCATAGATAAAGCAGTAAAAAAAGGAATAATTCACAAAAATAAAGCGGCACGGCTCAAATCACAGGTCGGTAGATAATATTTACCGTGAGCATGAAATATCAGATCAATCTATTCCCGCCAAGAAAGCAGAGTATAACTGATAGAATAATATACTTCTCATTTAATTATCTGCGGTATATTCTTGTCGTGACTCAAATGGTCGTAATTATTGTTTTTTTCTACCGATTTCAGGTTGATCAGGAGATTGTGGATCTAAAAGACAGCGTAAGACAGAAAGGCGAAATAATAGCTGTTTCCAGCTCACTCCTGAAGGACGTACAGGCTATAGAACTGAAGGCTAAAAGTATAGAAAAGATTACAAAGCAACAGGATTCGATGGAAAAAATGTACAGTTACTTCTTTAGCAACTTCCCTGAAAATCTTTACCTTACCAAGCTCGAATTTAATGATAATGATATTCTTATTGAAGGATATACAAACAATGTTGAAGCCGTTAGGCTATACAATGCTAGATTGAAGGAAGAGAAGCGATTTAATGAGGTTAAGCTGGAATCTCTCAAAAAGCAAGACCTTAATTTTATATTCGTATTCAGTATGAAAGATTTTATACTCAAGGACAATGAATAAGAACGATCTTATTGCACAATTATCTTCGCAAAAAGTGAAAGATTATACTTTCACGATAATTTTTTTTGTTGTCTTTTCTTTCTTTCTCATATTTGCGATTAGACCGAATCTTATGGCGGTTGTTACATTAAGAGAAGAGATAGATCAACTAAAAGCATTAGATCAGCAATACGAGCAAAATATATCTAAAATCATAGATTTGCAATCAATAATAGAGCAAAATCGTGAAAATTTTGTTTATCTATCCGATGCGTTACCGACAAATCCACAAGTAAATAAAGTCATTGAAGATATTAGAAAAAGCGCTTCAGATTCATCAATGCCCTTAGATAAGATCAGTGTCAGCAATGTGAGCCTTAAAGCAGACGCAAGTCGCAACAAAACTAAGCAATTTATAGTCAGTATAGAAACGGGCACCGACTTCGTGAGTGCAAAGAATTTTATCGACCAATTGCTAAACCAACGCAGATTGAAGACGATAAAAAATTTAAGTATGATTAAACAGGAAAGCGAAAGTAGTGGAAGTGCAACATTGAAGATTACCCTTGATATTGAGGGTTATTATTTATGAATAAAAAAGAACTTCTCGTAATATCCATCGGTGTATTCTTCACTATCATTGCTTGGATGGTGGCCGACTTATATCATGCGAAAAAAAGCCTCGTGGTAGACGACATAGTGAGTGGAGTATCCATACCGTCCTATACTATTAAGCCGGAAGTTATTGATTTACTCAAGCAGAAACAACCTTAAATAGCGCATTATGTATAGTGATTTATATCTCAGACCAAATAAGAATAAGTATCTAATATCTTTAGCGGCCGTTGTTGTCGTATTATTTTCTTTTTTTCTTTACTACGGAGGGGTGGGTTCCTTACCTTCCAAGGCTGTTGTCAAAAGCCTCAAGCGACATGAAGTTGCCAATTTATTAGCCACACAAACATCTGTGTACTGGATAACCGAAAAAGAAGAAACAGGATGGTTATTATATGGCGAAAATCAAGACGGTATAAACCAGATAGCTCTAGATGATCGCGATATTGCTGGTCAAAAAACTAAAAGTTATTTTCATGTTATTACTATAAAAAATCTTCGTCCTGATAACCAGTATTACTATAAAATAGTAAGTGATAACGCTATAATAGAAACCCCAAGCAGGAAGTATTTTTCTTTTCGTACACCAAAAAACGACATACCGGCGGTCTCGACAAAACCAGCGTATGGCAAGGTGATATCCGTAAACGGAAATCCGGTCGAGAATGCTCTAGTTATATATAGATATGGAGGCGCCTATCCCCTTGTTTCTTTGACGAAAATGTCGGGTGAGTGGCTCATTCCCCTTCAAAATATCGTAGATGTGAACGCGAATAAATTTATTCCGGTAGATGAAGGTTCTACGGTTAAAATCGAGGTTACCGATGGACACAATGAAATTACTTCCATCGACGCATTAATGAGATTAACAAATCCTATAAGTCAAACCATCATTTTAGGTAAAAATTATGCTTTTATGTCCGATCCCAATGTGTTACCAGCCTCTACAAGCTCGGTAGAAGCTCCCCAAAAGGAATACGATTTGAATATACTATTACCAAAAGAGAACACGCTTATTCCGGCAAGCAGACCGCTTCTTAAAGGTCAAGCTACACCAGGCCGGGAGGTGACAATCAGAATTAATTCGGAGCCCGAGTATATAACCAGAATAAAGGCGAACAGCGTGGGCACATGGTATGTAGATGTTCCTGTATCATTTATAGCTGGATCGTATGTCATGACCGTATCGGCAAAAGATGCTAACGGTAATGAAATTGCATTGAAGCGTAAATTTTCTATTGCAAAAAGTGGCGAGCAAGTACTGGGTGACGCAACACCATCCGGAACTCTTACACCGACGGCAACGCCTTCGGCTACACTGACTGCAACGCCTTCAGCAACCCCTCTAATTACATTTACACCATCTCCAACAATAACACAGCCTTTGTTTACTGCGACACCGATCGCGTCTTTATCACCTTCGATACTCCTCACATCGGGTGCATTTGACAGCAATCCAATATTATGGGGCAGTCTTGGTCTTATGGCCATCGGCGCAAGTCTATTGTTTATTTTTTAGTGTATGGATTCTCTAATACAAATATTTTCATCGGTAAATTTAGTTACTCTCGTCGCATTTTTTTTGACGCTTGTATTTATAGTGATAGAATTTCGTCTGGTGGTTAAGGGAAAAACCCAGAAAAATGTTCCTAATATTCCCCAATTCGATCCCACCACGCCTACGGGATTTGGACCACAAGCTCAAAATGTTCAAGCTGATTCAGTAAAGGCCGCCGAGGAAGAAAAAAAATTACGTCTGCATAAGATAATCTTACCAATCCTCATTGTGCTTATGATTGTTTTTGGATCCGTAACATTCGCAGATATTTTTTTTGGAACAGATGAGTCTCCTAAGGGTACTGTTGCCGTACAAGAAGTTAAATCCGATGGTATAAAAATATATACCAAAGAATGGGCCGAGATTGCCGGTAATAGTAACCAAGAGTTAAAAGCAGGAGACATGTTGCATGTGGGCATAGGAGCAGTAAGCGGATCAGATATAGATATGGCACGGATTAAAATTAATGAGTCTTCTTGGAGCGATAGTCAGAACACTTCGATTTACGATAAGAAACTAAATATATACTATCGCGATTATGTTATAAAGCCGAGTGACACAGCATTAGACATTGAAGCACAGCTGCATTCACGTGCGGGTGGTTGGCTAAACGATTAATATGTCGGGTAAAAAAAATATTATTATTGTTGTTGTTTTTGGAGTTTTAGCTGTTTCCATTGCGACTGCTGATTTATTTATGAATCGAGACGTTAGTGGATCACCTTTGGTTACATCTAAAGTTAGAGCGGCTACCCTCACTTACCGCCGCACACTGATACTTTCTACTCCAAAAGTGTCACCGACCGATACGCCTACACCCACCATTACACCAATTACATTTGTGTCTAACGACCCAAACGCTTCAGAGTCGGCAGAGATCACTCCAACCGTAACCATTAGTCCAACTCCTACTATAGCCGCAATAAGATTGACGACTACACAAACAACCCCTAGCCCGACTTTGCCCGGAAGTGGCTGGACTCAAGTAGCAAGTATAATGTTCATAGCTTCTTCGATTGTTGTATTCTTATCCTTCTTATTTTAGTGCAGTGGCAATCCCAAGAAACGATTGTGCATCCAATGAAGCGGTTCCGACCAAAAACCCATCAACATTTGTATAGGAGTCACAGTTTCCCCCATCGACGCTTCCGCCATAAAGAAAATGCTGTTCCGGTTTAAGATCGAGTGTTTTTTTTATTTTATCTACTTCTGCCGGAGCTGCGTTTTTTCCGCTTCCGATAGCTTCAACCGGTTCATATGCGATTATATTTGCCGTTGTAGGAATTCTGTCTTTATTATTGCGTATGCAAACTATAGTGTGCATATTATGTTTCTGGGCATGGTCGTTTTTGGTAGCGATCAATTCATCTGATTCTGCAAAGTATTTTCTCCGTTCGCTATGACCTATTATTACGTACTCCGCGAGTTCGGAAAGCGACTCTGCCGAAACTTCGCCTGTATAACTACCTTCCGGAAATGCGGACACATCCTGTGCTCCCAGATGGCAATTTGGAACATTCTTGATTACTTTTGAGAGGGACTGTAAGAGTGGAAATGGCGGGCAGATAATAATTTGAAAAAAGCCCGAGTCAATTGCTGATTTTGTCTTTTTATCGTTTTTATATTGTTGCAAAAAATCAGTCCACCAAGTTGACGATTCTGACAGATTTTTATGTGATTTCCAGTTGGCGATCAGATATTTCATCTTTATGTGAATAATGGTATTATACTCTATGGATCCGATGGTATTCAAATCGCTAAATAAGGAACAGAAAGCTGCGGTGGAGTGTGTTAAGGGGCCTTCAGTAATACTTGCTGGTGCCGGATCGGGGAAAACTCGCGTATTAGTGCAAAAAGTACTCAATTTAGTTTTGAACAATAAAGTCGACCCCTCGGAAATCGCCATGATTACTTTCACTAATAAAGCAGCAAACGAGATGAAAGAGCGTATTTTCAAACATTTAAGTACAGATAAGAAGTCGGGAACGCTCGGATACATAGGCACTTTCCACTCCTTTTGCTGCCGGATACTTCGTAGGGAGAGTCATTTTTTAGGATATGATCATGATTTTGCTATTTACGATTCAGACGACCAGTCGAGTTTGATGAAAATGGTTGTTAAAAAACTCGAGCTCAAAAAATCCACCCCTTCTTACTACATCCATAGGATATCAGCGGCAAAAAATCAACTTATTACGCCGGAAAAATATTTGGGCTTCATATCTGACTATGCCGCTGCGGCTACTGCCGAGGTTTATACCGAATACCAAAAAGAACTCCTCAAAAATAAGGCTATGGATTTTGATGACCTGATATTTAATACAGTAAGACTGTTTATGAAATATCAGGAAGTTTTGAAAAAATACCATCAGCAATATAAATATTTATTAGTCGATGAATTCCAAGACACCAATTACGCACAGTATGTACTTACGCGTATTTTGGCAAGGAAGTACCGCAATGTAACCGTGGTGGGCGATTTTTCACAAAGTATATATGCATGGCGCGGAGCTGATATCCGCAACTTAGAGACATTCCAACAAGATTTTCCCCAAGCGAAAGTGTATTACCTGGATCAGAACTATCGATCTACGCAAAATATACTCGATTTTGCATATGAAGTTATATCTATCAACGAGACACATCCTATACTAAAGCTCCGGACAACTATAAAAGCAGGAGAAGAAATTACATATTACGAAGCAGAAAACGAAGAGGCGGAAGCAAGGTATGTGGCAGAGCAAATAGAGTTATTGCGTGAGCAATATTCTTACAATAACTTTGCCGTGTTGTATAGGACGAATGCACAGTCGCGAGCGCTTGAGGAAGCATTTTTGCATTATTCAATACCGTATGCTCTCTATGGTGGTGTTAGGTTTTATGAAAGAAAAGAAATAAAAGACATTTTATCGTATCTGCGACTTTTTATAAACCCGGATGATGAGGTCGCGCTCGAACGTATTAAAAAATTAGGTAAAAAATACTGGCGAGAATTCCAAGCGGCTTATCCGGAACTGGCTGCAGAAAGGAAAGATTTAAGCACGACAGAAATTATAGATAAAATTTTTCAAGTTACCGGATATCTGAGTATGTATGATCAGGAAGACGAAGAGGATTACTCTAGACTCGAAAACATAAAAGAGCTTAAGTCGGTGGCGGGAAATTTCCCGGATTTGGTTGCTTTTCTTGAGCAGATAGCATTGGTTGAATCAGAATATTTTGAAGGCGAGCGCAGGCGAGGAAGGAATAAAGATGGAGTTAAGCTGATGACATTGCATCAGGCAAAAGGGTTGGAGTTTCCGATTGTTTTTATAACCGGCCTAGAAGAGGGAGTGTTACCGCATGTGCGCTCTCTTGACGATCGCTTTCAGATGGAAGAAGAGCGTCGTTTGTTTTATGTTGGTATAACAAGAGCGATGAAGCGACTTTTTATTACAAACGCGCGCAGACGATTTGTATATGGTCGCCGCGGGGATGGGATGAAGTCGAGATTCATTGGTGGTGCCGATGATCCGGTTGCTACCTGGGACTCATGGTAAAGTGATATAATAGAGAATGTCAAAGTCAAAAATTTTTTCGATCCTAATTTATCAAGCGCTGCTTATAATAGTTTTCTTCCTTCTACCAGAAAAGAGTTTGGCATTTACAGCAAAATCCGGAGAAAAAATTTTAGTAACTAAAGAGGAAACTATAAATGAAAGTATCCTTATAACGGGGCAGACGATTACTATTGATGGCTCAGTAAACGGTGATCTTTTTTGTTTTGCTCAAAATGTAACGATAAAGGGTGATATCAAAGGTGATGTTATTTGTGGTGCCCAGTCGATAAATATATCTGGAAATATATCTGGCAGCTTGCGCAGTGCCTCTCAATCGTTGCAGATTGATGGTGTGATTGTCAATAATGTTTCATCATTTGCACAGAACATCTCCAGCGGAGAAAAATCAGTCGTGAATGGAGAGCTGACATATGCCGGTCAGATAGCCGATTTAGCCGGAAAGATAGGTGGTAAATTGACAGGCTCGGCCGAGAGTGTAAACTTGCATGGTCCGGTAGGAAAAGATGTCTATCTTGAAGTAGATAAACTCAATCTCAACGATAAGGCCGCTATAGCCGGCACTTTGACGTACATGAGTCAAAATAATGCTGTTATTGGAAAAGGTGCAAGCGTGAAGGAAGTTGTCAAGAAAAATCCGGAAAAGAAAAAGGAGCAGGAAGATAAAAATACTCCAAATCCGATTCAGGACTTCGCCGGATCTGTAATTTGGCAGTCGCTTTTCTTATTTTTGCTCATTTATCTTTTTCAAGACACGCTCGAATCTTTGCAACCGATTGTTTATAAATCGCCTTTCAAGACCTTCGGACTTGGAATCATTACACTTATATTGCCACCCGTCGCAATTCTCATACTTATTTTTACAGTATTCGGTATTCCTATAGCTATTATATTTGGTTGTCTTTATATAGTGGCGATATTCGTTGCCAGAGCTATTACAGGCTTTCTGCTGGGAATTTTCATTGTTGATAAATATCTTAATAAATATACAGAGAGCCGTTATTTCGCTGGCTTGGTAGGTATTATTGCTCACTGGATATTATTACAACTCCCCATAGTCGGTGGATTATTGAGCGTAATATCTTTATTTATTGGACTGGGGGGAATCTATCATATAGTAAAATCATTCCGTAAAAATAAAATAGAAAGTAAAAGCGCCAGCTCTTCCCCAGGACCATTGCTAGCTTAGTAGTCTGCCAGATATTCGTAAAATACTGGCTACTAAGGAGACTCCCACTATTATGAGACAGTGTATGCAGATTACAGTCAGAAGTGGTGTGTTCATGAATATTATATTTCTAGACATTGATAAATTAATACCTACGAGGGGGAGTAAGAAGATAACAGCTGCAATCGGTATAATGAAAGGCCATTCTCTTAAATCTTCTGGTGAAGAAAACATAGTTGAGGTGATGGAGAATACAAGATATATTAAAATGCCAAAAACAAATTTTTCATGGTGGGTATTCCATGCTATCTTTGATAAGATTTGGATGATGGCTAAGCCGGAGAAAAATGGTGCTATACCCACAAGAATACCTCTGAATCCATCGGCCTTTTCGTAAGAAACTTCACCGAGACGAATTATACTTCCTAGTCTTTTTGGTAGAATCCTGAAAGATGTTACTTTTAGTAATAATATTTTTGCCATAAAGTAATGACTGAGTTCATGAATGAGAGTACCTGGAAGTAAGAGTAAAGATAGAAGCCAGAACGATATAATATCGAAGCGAAAGATCATTTTGAAAAGTTGGTACAGATCGTTAACAGCCTTCGCTGATATAACTTTAATTAAAAATAGAAGGACGAGGAAAACGATTTCAGAATATTCATTCAAAAAATGCTGTAAAAACATATTAAAACATATTTTTGTTAACTCGGCATTCGGTCGGCACAGAAGCCAAGTTTACAACTTTCTCAAGAGGGCAAATTACCTCAAATGAGTTTTTTGTGACCCTCGATTGATAGATGAAATAGGTTCTCAGCTCATAAAAAATTGAGATGATAATTAGAACAGAAATAAGTAGAGTGGTGTGTAATCTTTGTTTTAATATCTTTCCGTAAATAATATAGTATCCGGATAATATTCCAGAGCATATGAAATATATTATCCCAGGCAGTACGGTAATCGTGCGCAACATGCTGGGGTTATCGGAAGTTTTTGTCATTAAAGTTGGAAGTGCAGATATAAATATATATACGAACATGTATTTTCTTACCTCTTTGTTTTCTTTGGAGTTCACCACGAACATGCCGAGTAAAAATAATAGACCCAATATAGGGTTAAGTGCTGGTTTTCCGGGGAAATTGTGCCTCCCATTATAATCTCCAGTGGTAAATGGCATCATGACTGTTTTTTCTATGTTATCGACGGTAGCGGTAATTTTTTCTGTCAATCTTGTGTCTTTGTCGGTATATAAAAAAGTTTGGGATATTCGTATATCTTTTGAGAATATTAGCGTAAAAACAAGAGGTAGGATTATGAAAGTAGATACGGCCAAATAGCTAAAGAGATTTTTCCAACCAAATTTTATGAGCAGTATATAAGCCGGAAGTAGAAAAAAAATTCTTCCCGGGTAATAAGAGTGGAAAGCCAAACCCGCAAACATGGCTGATAATACCAGGAAATGATTTTTTTTATTCTGCAGGTATTTATTTAGCAAAAATAGACATGTAAGCTCCAGAAAAATTAAAAAAGTTGCCTCGAAGGAAAATCGAGAAAAATTGACAAACCAATGCGAGGTAAGAAGTATTAGAGCTCCAGTGAAAGCTAGCAGTTTTTTACCGAAAGCGTATATTAATAGTTCATAAATCAATATAACGTCGATTATTCCAAACAATGCGGACGGAAATCTAAGTGAGAAACTATTTGTACCCAAAATTTTCAAAAAAAGTAGAAGTATGTAAAAATATAAAGTGGAATGTCCAGTTGCTAAGCTGCTGTATACTGTGTAGGGCTTCCCCCATAAAGAAAGAGCAAGCTTAGCAAACTCAACCTCGTCGAAAGACAAATTGCCAGGAAGGGAATTTTTCGCATAAAAGAACACAATTACCGAAATAAATGTTAAGATGTATATTGGGTGCTTGATTTTCCACCTGATCATTGATATCATTTAAATATATTTTTATATGAGACGTTATATTATAGAATTTATTGGAACATTTTTTCTTGTATTTACAGCTGCCTTCACCGGCAATCCGTTAGCCATAGCTGGGATTCTTTCTGCGATGATTTATATGGGTGGTTATATTTCTGGCGGACATTATAATCCGGCAGTAACTTTAGCTGTCCTCATAAGGGGAAAAATAAGTGTAATTGACACTTTGATGTATATGATCGCACAGGTCTTGGCAGCGGCCGGAGCATCTGCTTTATATTTGTCGTTGACAGGTGAGAAGTTTTTACCAGCTCCGAGTGTTCTGGCGACATTCCAATCGGCGATTGTTATGGAGGCTCTTATTACCTTTGCCCTTGCCAGTGTCGTGCTTCATGTTGCGACCTCCGACGAAACAAGTGGGAATCAGTATTACGGTATAGCCATAGGCCTTGTAATAATGACAGGTGTGTTTGCGGGTGGATTATCAGGAGGTGTATATAACCCAGCAGTTGCCTTAGGAGCTTACTTAGCTGATTTTTCCCATTTCGCCGAACACGTCAAAAATCTTTGGATTTATCTTATTGGTCCATTCAGTGGGGGTATACTAGGTGGTTTACTTTTTAAGATAGTATCAGTCGGCCCTAAGGAAACTTCCGAAGTAAAAGAAAAACATAAAAAATAATATGGTTACCGACAAAACCGGTCGTACTCTTCGTAATGATGAGGTAACTCAAAAGGTATTTTTCCGCTTAAGGACAATATTACGTGAATTTGTTGTATATATTCTATATCTAGTTGGTTATATACCACTGCATCATGTTAGAAGGTTTTTCTATAGAATGTCTGGCGTTAAGATTGGGATGGGTTCAACCATCCACATGGAAGCGAAGTTTTATAATCCCGAAAACATAATAATAGGTGAAGATTCCATAATCGGCGAAGGGGCAGTACTTGATGGCCGAGCGAAATTGGAGATCGGTAATCACGTCGATATCGCTTCCGAAGTGATGATTTATAATTCAGAACACAATGTGGAAGCGCCCGATTTCGCGGGAGTCGAGTCGGTGATAACCGCCACGGTCAACATAGCGGATTATGTATTTATAGGCCCAAGAGCGATAATATTACCTGGAGTTAATATAGGTAAAGGAGCGGTTGTTGCAGCGGGCGCAGTCGTTACCAAAAATGTAGAACCGTTTGCTATCGTTGGCGGTGTGCCTGCTAAGCAGATTGGTGAGAGGCAAAACAAGGAATTAAGCTACAGATTAGGTAGAGCCGCATGGTTTAGATAATATGTCATTATTGACATAGCACTAATTTTCCCCTAACATTTAAGAATGTTTAGAAAAAATTCAACTTCTTTCTTTATAGTATTACTTCTCATGTTGACAGTTTCAATTCGAGCAACTTGGGCAACCGAATCTAATCAAGATTCAGGCACTGAACAACAGACAGCAGAAGAGTCGATAACTCCATCGGTTACGGATGTTGTTATAACAGGGAAGCCAGTCATGGAAAATAAAGATGGCAAAAAACTTCCTTTTTCAGATAGAAAACCATTGTTAGACCGCATGTTGAAGCAAGATAAAGAATCAATACGAAATAAAATTAATGAGAGTATCATGAGATCGGAAAAAAGAGCTACCTCCGACGCTCTAATTAGTTCACGAAGAGAAGAATTCAAGAAAAAAGTAAAAGGATTTATTGATGAAAAGAAAAAGTCGATAGTCGAGAATTTAGATAGCCGAATAAACGATATGAACAAGAATCGAACAGCTCACTTTTCCGAGATTATAGAAAAACTTACAAGTATCCTCGACAAAATAGAGGTAAAAGCGAAAGAAATGCAGGCAAAAGGTGTAGATATTTCCAGATTATCTTCAGCGATCTCTGATGCAAGATCTGCCATTAACGAAGCAAGTGTAGCTATCGAGACACAGGCTGGTAAAAATTATGTGATAAATATATCTACCGAAACGAACGTGAAAAACGATGTCTCGACAACAATACAATTATTGAAAACAGATATGCAGGTAGTGATGGATGCTGTTAAAAAGGCAAAAGACTCTGTTAAAATAGCCGTCGACTTAATGATGGGACTGCGCCGAGATGCAAACATTCCATCAGTTACTCATTCACCTTCACCAAATCCCACAACAATACCAACCGAAGGAATAACGCCGCAAGTTAGTCCGACAATTTCCGAACAATAATAAATGGAAAATCAAAATCAAGATCAAACCAACAACCAGAATCAAATTCCATCAAATACTCCTCAACAAGTCACAATTCATACAGGTAAGAACGCAAACACGACATCCCGTTTAATACTTATTGGCGTCATATTGTTCGTAGTGTTGGCTGTTTCATTCGGTATTATTTTTTTCATGAATAAAAATAATCAACCGGCATCGGCCGATATGAGGAGAAATGAAAGGAATTCTGAGCTTATCAATAGACTTAGATCTACTCCAACACCCACAATAGCACCAACGCCGATTGAATCCGAAGAGATGGAAAAAGAGATTGACGGAATAAACGTCGAGAGCATTGACTCCGATGTAGCTTCCCTAGATGCTGATC
>CAYMOO010000003.1:0-4166 GCA_964392185.1 uncultured Gammaproteobacteria bacterium | reverse complement strand
ACTCTAATAATATCAGTCTGCCTGCCCGACTAAGTAAACTGCTTGCCAAGGTCTATAATCCGATATGAATTTTTTTTCTTGTATCACTTCGTTTCCGAGTGTTACCTTATAACTAAAGCTAGCTCTTGCTCCAGAGGCAGGAAAATCAACCTGCTTGGTGACTCCTTTTTTGAGTGTGGGATCGTCCTGATATATAGGTGGTAATGGAGGTTGGTAATTGGATATAGTGACGGGGGATACGGATACATTGCGGCCATCTTTTTTACCGTATAATTTGATTTTTAATATTTTAGTATCCTTATCAAATTCGGTCTGTATTAGTATCGCACCAGGAGTGTCATTTTTTATTTTAAGGTCAACGGTTGGAGCAAAAATAGTAGCATCGAAACCCGGACCGGAGTCGTTTTCATAATAGGAGACCCGGTATGCATGAGCATGTCTTTCAATAATGGGTAAACCAGTATTGAGGGCAGCCCTGAATATAGTAGTGGAAACCTGACAGACACCTCCGCCGTCGCCTAGTACCGTCCTACCGGCTTTTATTATATATGAAGGTTTATAGCCAGTGTGGGAAGATATATCTCCTATTGTTTCGGCGAAAGAAAATACGCTATCTTTAGGGATAAGTGCGCCGTGTAGCTTTGATGCTGCTAGTCCGATGTTGTGTATGCGATCTGGTATAGAATGACTAAAGTCAGACTTACCCTCTCCGATTTCCTCCTCTATATTGAAATCGTTCGCTGATGCTAACGTTACCTCCGGAGTCAGCACAACATCCGTTAGTAATACCTCTTTATCTCCAGGTCTCTTTTTAAGAAGCATTATCGCGGTATCAATGTCTTTTAGAAGCTTATCGGAGCTTAACCCCAAACCCATTTCTTCCTTACGAAAGCTTGTCACCCTATTATTTTCAAAGGTGAACAAGGCATTTTTAGGCGCTATGGCAAACTGATCTTCAAGGTTGGAGACGATGTTTTTAATAGGTTCTTGATCATAGGAAATTTTTGTTTCGAAGCGGTATTTATTCGATCGGAACAGAAGGAGCATTTTTTGTAGTACCCGAGAAGACAAATGTTCCGATCTGCCGATAAGATATGCCTTGTCTACAACTTCTTGCGAGTCTGAATGTAAATTTATCATGTCGGCATCAATCGTTGCGACAGGAGAATCTTTATATATAACTGTAATCTTGGTTTTATCTAGACCTTTATATAATATATTGAGATCATCCATTATTTCTCCTTTAGTTTTGTACCCTACAGCTTTACCATCAATGAATACGTTTGGATACACTTTAGCATCGAGCCTCTTTTCTTCGGATATGATGAAATTGAGGATTAAGATGGAAAATATGAAACAAGTGAGAAAAAAACCCATAACTATATGAATCAGAATGGTGCCTTTTCCTTCGTTATTTGCTATCATACAATATATGGACAATAATAACGGAAATGCCGGTGGAAATCAATCACCTGGTGATCAGGAAAGTCCAAAACCAATATACGAAACAGTAGAAGACACCGGTATGCAGGCAGAGGAGGTGCCTTCGAATGTATCAAACCCGGAAGAGGCTCTATTCAGCGTCCCTCTTGATGTTCCTCCGGATCAAAGTTTCTACAATAACGGTGGCGGAGGGTCAAGTAAAGCTAAAATATTTATTATTGGAGGAGCGGTACTTTTTTTTATCATAATTTTGATAATTATATTACGAATAGTTCTCAACCAAGGCGGTCAACCTCCAAAAACACCAGTGACCTTGAATTACTGGATATTGTGGGAGGATAAAAACTCCTATGAAACGGTCGTAAAAGAATACCGTAAAAAAAATCCAAATGTAACGATCACGTTTACTACATTGCCGAAAAAGGAATATCTGGAGAAATTACTCGCAAGAGCCCCCAATGTCGGAGTTGGTGCGGACATTTTTAGGTTTCACAACACTTGGCTGCCTGTAGTTAAGGACATAATCGCGCCTCTTCCTTCACAGATTATGACAAATGCTCAATTTGAGAAAACTTTTTATCCCGTTCATGCAAGAGATCTCAAATCTGGAGAATATTATTATGGTATTCCTCTTGAGATTGATGGTTTGGTGCTTGTATATAATAACACCTTATTCAAAAACGCCGGTATAACAGCTCCTCCTAGTAGTCCCGACGATCTGTCTCGCATTGCGGGTCGTTTGACTGTTAAAAACCCTCAAAACAATACGATACAAATCGCCGGTTTGGCACTTGGAAGTGCCGTCAACGTAGAGCATTTCTCCGACATTTATGGAATGTGGCTGCTACAAAATTATGCGATTGAAGAAAAAGATTTCGCTAAAAAATCGAGAAATGAGATTTGGAACTACTTACTTAAGATAAATTCTACAGCTGGCTCTTCAATATTTGAAACCTATCGTTACTTTTCAGAAGAGAACGGAACTTGGTCGGACACTATGCCCAATTCGGTTTCGGCATTCATTGAACAGAAAGTAGCTATGATAATAGTCCCTTCATGGGAAGTATTGGTTATTAAGTCACAAAACCCCGATCTTGACTTAAAAGTCGTGCCAGTACCACAATTCAAGGAAAAGAACAGCACCCCTGTCGCGTTGGCATCCTACTGGGTAGAAGGAGTGTCGAAGCACAGTAAAAACCAACTAGAAGCGTGGAAGTTTATTAAATATATGTCGGAAAAAGAAAATATGATTAAATTATACGAAAAACAGAAAGAAACCAGGCTTTTTGGTGAGCCATATTCGAGAGTAGATCTTGCAGATAAATTGTCGAGCGATCCATACTTGGGTGCAGTTATAAAACAAGGTCCATATTATTACTCACTTCCATTAAGTTCACGCACATACGACGGTGTCAGTGGGGAAACCAACACTGGTGGATTGAATGATGCTATAATCAAATACCTTGAGGGAGCATTGAATGACAGACTAAAATCCGTACCGCCATCTGTATCTCTTAATACCGCCCAAAAAGGTATTGAGCAGACTTTTAGCAAGTATGAAATTAAATAACTATGTTTTTTTTCGGAAAAAAGAAAGACGCGAAACAATGCTATTACGGAATATTTTTGAAAGGTGAAGATGCCGCTATATTTATATTTGAGGTTATAGGAGAAGTAGTCACCATATTAGCTCATGATTCCGTCAATTATACAAATGGGTGGGAAAATGTTGTCGACGACATAGACGCAGTTCTTTCCAGACTCGAGAAACAGACAAACGTACATCCAAAGCAGGTGATCTACTTCGTATACTCTTATTTTGTGACACCAGAAGGAGATTTGAAGGAACCATATAAGTCACATATTAAATCGATAAGTCGACAGCTTGAACTCAAGCCGCTTGGATATATAGAATGCTATGAAGTTGTCGCATCATATCTGGAAGAAAGAGATAAAGCCCCACTTAACGTAATTCTTGTAGAGTTGGATAAGCACAATGTTGACATCTGTATATATAAGGCTAGTAAGAAGATAATTTATAGGACAGTTTCGCGCACGGGAGTTCTTGTGGATGACCTATCTACAGTATTCAACGAAATTAAGGATTTGTCACTTCTGCCTTCCCGTATGGTTTTATACGACTCGGTGGATATAGATGAAGAGTCGGTAAAAATTCTCGCACACAAATGGGATAAGGAGATATTTGTCCAACATCCGCGAGTTGAAGTAATCAAACAAGAGAATTTATATACTCAGTTGGCGCAGGTGTTTATAAAGCAACTGAGTTCGGGGAAAGCGGCGGGAGCCTCAGTGAGTGTGTCGAATGAGCCTGAGGAAACGGTCACCGAGAATTTATCAGCCACTTCCCAAGAGGCAGTTGTCCCGCCGGTTTTACCTATATCAGAGCCAGTGGTCGTCTATGAAACACCTCCCGCCGTTTTCGAGCCGCAAGAACAACTTGGCTTCGTTATCGACCAACCAGCCTCTCTTCCTAAAAAAAGATCTTTCTCGATAAAAAAAACACGTCTTGCTGTACCCAAAATGCGATTCAACTTCCACTTTAAATCCTCGGGTTTTATATTGGCTGCAGCGGGTATAGCACTTATCGGACTATCTTTATTTATTCTTGAGTTTTATTTCCACAAAGCTTCTCTGGTTTTAGTTTTACCTTCTACTCATCTGGCTAAATCTATGGATGTGAATAATCTTGATGTTCATTCGGG
>CAYMOO010000002.1:32325-41259 GCA_964392185.1 uncultured Gammaproteobacteria bacterium | reverse complement strand
ACACTATAATTATATCACCATGACTAGATTATATGTAGTTCGCCACGGTCAAACAGAATGGAATGTGCTTAAAAAAGTACAAGGTCATACCGATATAAATCTTACAAAAGAAGGTGAGATTCAGGCTGCTGACCTCGGTAAAAAATTAGCGGATATAAAATTTGATAGAGTATTTTCCTCTGATCTTGTTCGGGCAAAACGAACAGCGGAAATTATCGCTCTTGAAAAGAAGTTGGCGGTTGTTACGACAAAAGTATTAAGAGAGCAGTATTTCGGAAAATATGAAGGCATGTATTCGCATGAGTTTAGGGCGCTTTTCCGGGAATGGAGCAAGATGTCCGATCAGCAGAAGCATGTATTCGTTTTATCTGAAGATATGGAAAGCAACGAAGTCGCGGTTTCCAGGCTAATCAATTTTCTACGTGAAATATCTGTGGCTTATCCTAGCGAAACAATTTTGGTAGTCGCTCACGGTGGAATAATGCGTAATTTCTTATATCATATAGGATTCTGGAGCTACGACACAATGAAGAAATTGAATAATACTGCATATATAGTCGTGGATTGTGACGGTCTTGATTTCAAACTGAAAAAGGTAGAGGGGATTGTTTGACAAAGGTAAGTTTTGCATGTATCTTGGATTCTATTTAGATTGAGCAATATGACAAGACGAAGACGTAAAGGGCAAAAAAAGAACGACCTACCCAAATTAAACCGCAAGCAGACAAGAATCTGGTTTTTGTTTATCGGAGTATTGATTTTAATAGCGGTACTGTTTGATTTTTACTCTAAATCCAACTTTTCTGGATTAGTAGGTAAGGCTGAAACTTATAAGCCGTTAATCAATCCTCTGGATTTTACAAATAAAATAGAAAATCGATATTTGTCGTACAGAAATCAAAAAACATATGATTATGAAAAACAATCAAAGGCCGGTTTTGAGAAATCGGAAATAACTATTGTCTCGGAGGTGAAGGAAATATTGGGTGTCAAAACCACAACATTAAGAAAAAAAGATTACTTAGACAATGAGCCAACCAGAGAAACTTTTTATTATCTTGCCCAAAATTCGAAGAGAGAGGTTTGGCTGTTTGGTGTGGAAGAATTTAGCTTAAAAAATGGCAACCGGGAGAAAAATATCGCATCCTGGTTGGCGGGAGAGGTCGGATCTCAACCAGGTGTGTGGATGAGTGCGGATATGAAATCGGGTCAGTTGTTTCATCTGGGATACTTATCGGGGCAAATGGAAACGACCTCAGAAGTTGTTTCTATAGATGAGACGGTATCGGTGCCGGCTGGGACATATACCAATTGTCTGAAGACTTTTAATTCGAACGCATCTAGTCCAAGCTTTCAGGAAAACAATTATTATTGTCCTGAAGTAGGTGGTCTAACACTGAGCGTGAATCTTATAGACGATACAAGACTGGAGCTTGTCCCGAAAAACGATAATTGAAATATGATATAGTATAAAGATATGTCTGGAAAGATAAAAGTTGGTTGGTTCAGTTTTACTTGCTGCGAAGACTCAACCATTATTTTTACCGAGATTCTTAACAATCATCTCGACTGGTTAAGCCGTATTGAATTCGTTCATGCCCGTATTTTCCGTCGTGAAGAAACTCCGGATTTTAAGCAGATGGACATTGCCTTCATAGAGGGAGCGATCAGTTCCGATCGACAAGAAGAAAAGCTGAAAAAAATTAGAGAGAAAACGACAACTCTAGTTGCGATAGGATCGTGCGCTGTTAATGGCTCACCTTCCAATCAGCGAAATTTTTTTTCACCGGAAAAAATCCACGAAATTACTCCCATACTCCAACGATTCCGTTATAAAGAAAAAGTATTGAAAGTTTCCGATGTTGTTAAGGTTGATGCCACCGTTCCCGGCTGTCCGATGGATGAAAAGGCGTTTTTACAACTTATGGAGCAATATTTAAATGCACACAATTGATCTCGATTTCGATATACATTTATCCGAAATTTCCAAAGTCGAAGGTTCGGCAACTCTTGATATTAAGGTAAAAAATAATAGAATTCAGGATCTTACATTTGGTATTTCCGAGTGGAAGAGGTTTTATACCCAAGCAATTCGTGGTAAGCCAGCAGTAGCGGCCCCTTCTTTATTGGCCCGTATATGCGGCACTTGCTCCAACGCTCATTTGCTCGCGAGTATAAAAGCGGTTGAAAAAGCTCTAAGCATAGTTCCGTCAGAGCAGACGATGTTTCTCAGGAAACTTCTCAACTATGGTCTTATAATTCGTGACCACGCACTTCATCTTTATATTTTTTCACTACCTGATGTAGTAGGTAAAGCTTCGATTTTGGATTTCGATGAGTCTGATCCCGAACAGCACGAACTCATGCATGACGCTTTCGCGGTAAAGGAAGTAGGTAATAAACTGTCGATTTTAACGGGCGGTAGGTCAGTGCACGCACCTATGCCGGTTGTCGGTGGTTTTCTCAAGGTTCCAGGTGTTGAAAATCTTAAGGCATTAGTTCCGGAACTCAAGGCTATCCGTCCTAAGATCTTGAAACTGATTAAAGTTTTTGCCAAATACAATGGCGCTTTAAGCATGAGTGACGCTCCCGAGTTTTCCGCGTTATGCTCGTCTGACTTCTCATTTCTTGAAGGCCTGATACACACAACCGACGGTTTGACTGTGCATGAGGAAGATCTCGGTACTCATCTTGATGGAGTGATACTTCCTTATTCGCATGCACGAGGGTTTACATTCGATGGCAAAAAGTTTATGGTTGGAGCATTGGCGAGAGTAAACTTAAACGATGATGGACTGCATCCGCTGACGCGGGAATCAGCTGCCGATGAATTGAAACTTTTCCCGAGTTCTAATATTTATCACAATAATTTGGCTCAAGCGATCGAGATACTACATGCTATAGATACTTCCATAGAAATGATTGAAAAGCGGACGACAATAACTCCCGAGCCCCCGATCAAATCTGTGGGTAAGGGTGGTGTGGGAATAGGAGTGATCGAAGCACCAAGAGGCACTCTCTACTATAAGCTCGAAGTTGATGATTCCGGAACGGTAAAGTTCGCCGATATTATTGTGCCGACAGGACAGAATTTGATAATTATAGAACGAAGTTTATACGAACTCGTCGAAAGACTGCTTGAGGAAGGTGTAAAAAGGGAAGCGATCCCTGATCATTGTGAAAATCTTATCCGAGCCTACGATCCGTGCATGTCCTGCGCATCGCATTTCCTAAAAGTTAAGTGGTTGTGAGTCACTTAGTTTTTTTCCAAACCACTCGACAAGTTTACTTGTATTTTCTACCATAAATATTTGGGGGACTCCGAATATCACCGCATTATCTATTTTGCCCAATTTTTTCAGTAACAAAAGATGAAATAAGAGGTCATAATCATGAGGTGATACTGGTGTTTTTTCGATCGACTTGAGGTCGGAAATATCTATCATCATAGGTTCGCGAATGCCCGCGACAGTATCGATTATTATCGGATTTTTTTCTCCTAGGGGCGGGAAATCTTCATTCGGATCCTGATGAGTGAAATTGAAATCGGGAAACCGCCTACTTAACTCCGGCATTATCCGGATCGGTAGAGAGTCATCGGTTAGTAGGGAGTTTCCAAAAATATATATAGTTTTCATAGTTCGTCGTTTTTCTTACGGTCATTATAAAAATCGATCGCTAATTGAGTGTATTTCTTTAGATTCGATATTTGTTGTTGGCTTAGGTGATCGCAGACAAACCCCCAATGGAAAGATATATAGTCACCCGGCTTTATACTGTCTGTAAAGGCTTTGTTTTTATAATCTGTTCTGAGAATTTTTTCCTCAGGTTGCGCAAGCCCCAGAAGATTATTATTGACGCTAAGTGGTGTGTGTTGAGCAAATATTAAAATATCGTTGTCTTCTTGTTTTATTTTTTTTACTTTGCCCCAGCCGATACGGCATTCATCCATGGTTCGCAACGTGTGAAAAGTCGCATCACGGCCGGTTCTTTTGAAAATGTTGAAGACGTGGAAAGCGTGATGTGGGAAAAAGTTTTTAGAATCGACAGATTCACGAATGGAGGCAAATTGTGAAGTATTTATTTTTTTATCGATCGCAAGTCTTTCGGTTAGAAATGCGGTGTATTCTTGCTCAGAAACTGGTAGTAAATGTTGGTTTCCCAGCCAATAAGCTTCAACCGCTCTTTCATCATATGGATCGATGAAATTGTTTTTGCGCGCGATGAGTTCTAGATATGGAAATAGAGTTTCAAATTCGGAGAGAATATTAGACACCTCAGAATCAGCAGAATTTTCCTTCAGATGGTCTATTAGAGTTGAGCTTTTATCTGGGCCACAATAACCAAAGAAATTAGGAGCGGCCGAGTATCTAGCACACAAAAGTAATCCGTTTTTATCCATTGGTTTCACGTTTGGCAAAGAATCTTACCGGGTTTATACCGCTCGCCAAGATGGTACCAAGCGTTAACAGAATCGAAGACTCCAGTTGCGGCGTTGTTACTTTTACTCCAGCGAATGCACCGTTCAATAAGGTCCCAACAACGACCGAAAATGTCAATATAAGGGTGACCAATGAAGCGGGCGCGTATTTGAGTGCTTTGTACCAGAAATAAACGTAGCCAAACAACAGAGTGCCACCAAAAACAATGATCGTGAGCGAGCCGTAATCCAGAGTAAGTAATTTGTTCCCCACCCCAGTTGCAAAGGTGACTGCGAGTAATATGACCGAGCCGATGCCCATTCTGGCCAGACCAACAATCTCCGAACTCACATCCGGTAACACTTTCTTGGCGATCATATTTTCGATCGACCACAAAAGTGTAGCACTCAAAACCATAAAGCTTCCGTTTTGAATCGTGAGTTTGATCGGCGCGACAAAGTACGTCGCCACAATAACCAATATAAATCCTAAGATATATTTGGTATTCGGCTTTTCTTTAAGAAAGAAATAACCAAGAAGTGTGACCCACATGAAGAGAGACTTATGGATTAAGTTTCCTTCCTGAGCGCCGATCAGTTTGAGGCCGGTAAAAAAAAGATAAAAAGGCAGGGAGCCGCCGATGAGGCCGATAAGAGCAAGTTTGAAAATTTCGTTTTTTTTCAGTTTTTTGATTTCTGCCAATCTGCGAGTCGCCAAGAAAAATATGATAAACAAAATAGCAACATAAGTATTTCGTGACGTTGTTAAAACAAGGGGAGGAATTTTGGCAACGGCAATTTTCGAATAATAGATCGAGAAACCGGAAATTATCGCGGTTATAAACGCATAAATTATGCCTTTATTGTACTTTTGGGACATCATATTCATCTGCTTTTTGAATTATAACGTTGCCGTAAACGATCACCTGATCGCCAACGGCGATTTTACCTACCGATTTATCATAATATGCCTTCATGCCATTTTCCAGCGTAACTGATTTTTCACCGATGGATTTTATTTTCAGTGGGCGGAGAAAGCACATAATATAAAAGATATTTACGCGTTCGATAGATTCTGTCAGAGTTTTCCTCCCGTCAGAGCTCACTTCGTTGTGCGCTGACGTGAACCCTTCCAATCTGTCACCTATCGAACGCTTCGGTGTTTATAATCCCGCCTCAATTTCGAGCAGGCGGTTGTATTTACACAGTCTTTCGGACCTGCTCATAGATCCGGTTTTGATAAAATCTGCACCCGATCCATAAGCAAAGTCGGCCATGAATGAATCTTCGGTTTCACCGGAACGATGGGAGATGATTACTTTCCACCCAGCTGATCGGGCAGTCCTTATGGCTTCGACGGTTTCGAGTACCGAACCAATTTGATTAAGCTTTATGAGTACGGCGTTGGCACTTTTGAGATCAATTCCTTTTTTGATTCTTTTGGCGTCGGTTGTGAAAAGATCGTCGCCGACAATGAGCGAGGTGTCGCCGACTGCGGTTGTGAATTTGGCGAAGTGATCCCAGTCGTCTTCATGGAATGGATCTTCAAAAGATAATACGAAGTATTTTTCTTGTAATTTTACGTAATAATTTACAAGTTCATCACCGCTCAGTACTTTTCCTACTTTTTTGAAATGGTATTTTCCTTCTTTATAAAATTCGGATGCAGCAGCATCAAGTGCAAGATTGAAATCATCTTTGTCGTGATAACCGATTTCACCGGCCGCGGCGATTATATTCTCGATTACGTCTTCATTTGAAGACAAGCTGGGAGAATATCCACCTTCATCACCCACCAAAGTCGATAATCCTTTGTTTTTTAATCTTTTTCCCAGTTCATGGAAAATTTCCGCCGCTTCACGGACCGACTTCGATGGAGTATTACTTGTGGGGACGATCATGAATTCCTGGATATCGAAATTCCAACCCGCGTGCTTGCCGCCGTTTACCACGTTAACCATAAGTCGAGGGAATGAGGGAGCGACGTCATTAAAATAGTATTCGTTGATGAATTTCCACAAACTTTGTTTACGTGTGTGTGCGGCAGCACGGATACAGGCTTGTGAGACCGCAAGGATAGCATTAGCACCCAGATTTGCTTTATTTTCCGTGCCGTCAATCTCCAGCATTTTTTGATCGATCGTTTTAACTTCATTGATATCGGTTCCTTTAAGTGCTTTTGCAATCTTTGTGTTTATATTAGTTACGGCTTTAGTCACGCCTAGTCCGCCAAATCTACTTTTATCTCCGTCTCTCAGTTCAACGGCTTCATGTGATCCGGTGGAGGCACCCGAAGGGACGGAGGAAACATGTGTAGAGTTGTCATCTAATGTGACATAAGCACGAACTGTTGGTTTGCCACGGGAGTCGAGGACTTCGAGGGCTTTGAGGGATGAGATTTTCATAAGGCTCCAATCTGGTATAATTTAGTAATATTACAGAATTAAATTATATATCTCTCGGTAATAAGAGTAAAGCAGAGCGTTTATACGTTCATTTTTATTATGTTAGAGGCAGGTGTGGAAGGATCACGATGGTTGGCTGAGCAGCTAAGAAAGCCGGCACCGGATTACGGTCTATATAATATAGTAGGCACACACAATCAAGATCGACCGCTCGTGACTACAGAATTACCGTTAAACAAATTTGGAATCCAGTCGGTTTATGGCATTATCGATGGGCACGGAAACAAAGGAGAATTGGCGGCCGAACACATCGTTAACCGCATACCCGAAATAATCGGTGATAGGAATCTTGCGCCAATATCCAATCCCCTAATAGAAGCCTATCATACCACTCATCAGGAGGTGGTTGAGCGTTTCGGAAATTCACCCGGTGCGGTCGGTGTTATCCTTGCTGGAGTAGAGCAGGGAACCGAATCTTACTGGTCTGGACTATATGTTGGAGATCCTACCATTCTGGTGCGACCGCCGGAAGAGGGTATTTGGCGCTGGCCCAACGGTATAGATCAGCAAGAAGCAAGATTTACTCGCGTGGAGCATAGACTCCATAAGGAGCAAATTGCTTTACGACAAAGAAAAAGATGGGTAGCAATGCGTAACTGCTGGGGACATGCCGATCTTGATGATATTGTGAATCGTTCTCCCAAATCGTTTATTATGCCGCGCGACTGGGATATTATCCTCGCAAGTGATTCCGTCGGTGAAAGGCTGCAGTACGTTTCCCAACATACGGGTTTGTCGTTGGACGAGTTGGTACAAAATCTAATAGGAGGATATACGATTTCTTTAAGTAAAGCCCGGATCATTGCCGAATTTACCAGAAGGGAAGAGGACGAAAGAGTATCGAGAGAGAAGCTTATGGTAGAAAGTAAACAGAGGGATTCTGTTCATGGACAAGATGACGTCACAGTGATTTATCTCCCTAAAAAGTAGCTACTTGTAAAGATTTTATTAATCTTATAAATTAATATCATGGATCGTGAAAGAGATTTATTTCCTAAGGCCTTCTTTGGCCTTCTGTTTATTTTTTTGTCCTTAATTTATCTTTTTTTTCATCTTTCAGCTAACGCTCAAGGTAATACTATTGATATGTGGGCGGATCAAGTCGCCTTCAATAATCCTTACGGTACAGTCGATCAGGGATTCGGGTTTATAATCCCCAATAATTTGGATGATGTGCTCATCAGTGATTTGACAAAGCTTTATGATTCTTGGGGCATTTTCTTGAAGCTAAAAAATCCTCCGATTGGAATTTTACAGACAACTAACTTCGTCAAACTCAACACAGCAGGATTTCGCTGGTATTTTATGTTTGGCGATAATAATGCGGCCAAAGATTTTATAATCAACTACTATAAATCATTCAATAATGAAGCGGTACTTGAGATAACCAATTATGATAGTGGTTTTGTTCAATCTTTGAAGCAACAATTTCCACAGTTGAAAATCCATGCGCGTGGTTTTACAAACTTCGATCGTAGCGGCTTTCAAAATATCGTCCAAAATTCTGACCCTTCTTACCTCGATGCGATAAGTACAAAAATAAATGACGGTGGAGATGCTAAATATAATCAGATACAATTAATGTTCGATACGGTTTTCGATATTGGTGAAGATATAGATGGCGGAACTGGTGTAAAAGCGAATTATAAGCAGGGAACGAAATTGTCGGCCAGCGAGCTTGTTTATAGCAACGACGAAACCTGGAAATCTGCTTATATGTCGGGGGATATAGCTTCAACTATTGTGTCTTCGATAGCCTCATCCAGAATTAATAAAACAAATATCGCGCCATTTAGATATACAATCTCAAAAGACTATTCTCAAATGAACAATGAAGAGAAAAGCTTAGTATATTATTACGCCGATTTTTTTAGAAGAAAACCTGGTCTTGTTTGGCCAAAGGCGCTTGGCAAATTCAAGACAGACCATTGGGAAAATGCTGTAGGAAACCCTTGGAACGCTCCTAACTTCGCCAATTCCCAGCCGGTGGTTGGAGTGGTGGGGAAAATCAATAATGGTTATTATGCTTTTTTCACCAATGCTTCCGAT
>CAYMOO010000002.1:0-32315 GCA_964392185.1 uncultured Gammaproteobacteria bacterium | reverse complement strand
TACCCAGGTAGTCAAAATTACCCCGTCTCAGGTAATACGCTTTCGTTGCAACCGAGAGAAACGATCATATTGTTTGATGCTTCGATTAACAATGGTAGTTTACCAACTATTCCACCGACACAGTTTCCAACGGAATTTCCAACTCCCACACATACTCCTACACCATCAATTTCTTCCAACACTCCATCGACATCAGTAAATGTTATGACTTTCAATTACAAATACATAAAGCCTCACAACTTAAACATTTTGAAGACCTGCCTTGTGAATAAAAACATAGATTTTGTTGGTTTTCAGGAGATGAATTTTATGGATAACACAAGTATCGACCAAATGAAGTCGGTTTTGGGTACTGCCGGCTACCGTACCGACGATATAATAAGTTCATATACTGTTGGCAGGCGCGAGCATTTGATTATTTTCTATAAAAATAAATATCAACTGATCAGAGGACCTGAGGAAAAAATAATTGGTGGCCCAACAGGGATAAATGATGATACGAGAAAAATTGTAACCGCAAAATTACGCGACCCAGACACAGGTATTGAGTATCAAGTATTCAATCATCATCCGGTAAGTGGAGAAAACGAGCAAAGCTGCACCCATAATAAATCTTCTCTTGAATTTGTTAAAAGTTATAATAGTCGGGATGCTATTTTTTTGGCGACTTCAATCTGAAGTTGAATGCTAAAAACCCGACGAACCAAACCTCTTGTAATTCCTTATTTAATAGTCAACTTTCTATTTCCTGCCGCCCCGGTGAGACGTCAATGCACACCTCGGAAGAATGTAGTGGTAAATCGGGCTCTATCGAGTCAAACATAGATTTTATAACCACACTATTGATGGGAGATTTTAAGGTAACAGACTCTTACTATGACAAGTGTGGTTTCTCAATAGGAGATAGTGGTAGTTATGACTCCGATCATGAACCCTTGATTGCCACTCTCTCGAGTACGGGAACATCACACCCAACTTGCAATAAAGAAATTCCCCAGATAACAAACCCACAGGGTACTACGGTAAATGCTGATGTTCCGTATTTAATCACTTGGACACAACCACCTAATGCAACTAAATATCATTTACGTATTAATGATATTAATGACGGTTGGAAGAATGATTGTAATACTACTCAATTCGGAAAGGATGTCTGTGTTGATAATTTAGCGAATAACTCTTATTCTTATGTTTTTGAGCCAGGTCACACCTACTCGATATGGGTCCACGCTGACGGGTCATGTGGTTATAGTGATTCTGGTAGCGCGCGTGTCGATGCGATATCCAATTCGAAATCATGCACGATACAAGGGTACAAGACTGCTTCCGGAGAAACGTCGAGTAGTAATATTTTTGTATCCTCTCGACATGTGTCTGTTGAAAACGCAGATAAAACAATATCGTATGAGTCGGTCAGTAATCCTTATTTTTTCGAAGTTCCGGGTAACGCAGAGTATAATGTTCAAGCATCAGAAGCCAGTGGGTATTCTGTATCTTCAAGTGCATGTATTAATAAAACCGATTGTCATAAGGAAGGGGACGGAAGTGTAGAAAACAGTTCGAGTCGAAAAGTGCGCTGTCCGGAATCTGGTTTTGTCGATCTCTGGTGGCACTACAAAGCAAATTCCAACTGTGTTACTCCCGATTCGCCTGTGATAACGAGTGTCGCATCAGGAAATTATACATCGGGAAGCAATGTAAAGCTAACAACCACCTATTGGGACTTTATAGATTTTTCCGCCAACCCCTCGGTTTTCAAGGTGGAGCTATCGGTCGACAATCAACAAACATGGTCAATTTTAGCCGATAAATATAGGGTAAATTATTACAGTACTTATGTGCCTGTCGAATCAACAGCGTGTTTTAGAATTACTGCTGTTAACAGCTGCGGACAGGTTGGGGTAGTGTCTGAGTCTGTTTGCGAAGGGCAAAAACCTACTCCGACAACTTCGCTCACTCCGCAGCCTTCACCGACTCTGATTCCAACAACCAGTACATTAAGATGTTATGGTACACAACACTGCACCGACGGCAATACAACCTTGTTTGAGTATTGTGGTAACTGCCAGGGGGCAGGCTGCTCTGGTGCCGGATTTACCTGTCAGAATCCTAACCAGAAATGTAAGACATACCCCGGAAAAGTTTTTTTCTTCGACAATGTTTATCCGTTAGACTGTAATTTACTTACTCCCACACCTCAGACAGCTGCCGCTCAACTGTCAGCCGGAATAAGTTGTAAATCATGTTCGCAGACACAGCCATATTTGTGCACCGATAAGAATGGGGGTTACCCTTTCTGTTGGGATAAGCCGGCCCCGAAATCTTATTACAACTGTACAACGTGTGACTCTTCAGAATTTAATAAAAATCAAGACACAAGTGTGGTTAATGCCGCGCAAGTGACTGAAATTAAAGGTGGAATACAGGCCTATCGTAACCAGATCGCTAACCAAATCGAAAGGCTGTCGATAGTGTGGACCCCCTTAAAAAACGGTTCTCCAAAATTGGAAATCAACACAAGTGATAATTGGGATATTGAACTCAATGGGACAGATTTATATCCGTACAATTCATATACAACAACATTAATTCAGTCGACCGATAAAACCGTACTAATAAGATTGTCTTCTGTAGATGAGCAGGGAAAGGAAAGTATTGTTGGAAATGCTATTATAGAACCAGGCAAAAACACATCGGTGCAAGAACTTTCAGTTAGTACACCGTCACCAACATCTATACCAACGGGGTCGGTCGCACTGGCTGTAGGTGGTATCGCCCTCGGTGTTTTGGTACCGGTTATTATGTTAGGAATTTAATAATTATATTAATATGTCTATATCAAGAATCATAGCCAAAATATTTCCGATTTTTTTTACATTCTTTCTTATTGTATCGCTTGCGAAAAATTCATTCGCTGCTCTAAATATAATGCCGGACTACTTTCCACAGCAACAGACTTCAGGAATATTGGGAGAAGATCATAAATATACGGTTACTTTCCGTGGGAACGGTGAAGCTGTCGTGAGCGCCCATATAGCTTTTGTGAATAATACCGACTCAACAATGTCCGCAATTCTGCTTAGAGTGCCGCGCGTTACACCGCAAGATATATTTTCATATCAAATTATCAAGGAGCCGATTTGTTTAAGATATGAAACTTATCCTCCGAGATTACCCACTATTTATCCGTTGGAGGTGCCGTCAGGTATGCCGGAAAGAATGCCCGACAATAATCTTCTGTACACTCCGAATACTATAGTCAATCCACATTGCGCCGAATATCAAGAGCCCAACTATTTTGACTATTGGTCCGGATCAAGCTCGTATCAGAAAGCTACGGTAATAACACAAACCGATACCTTAAAAATTGAGCTTCCAAAGCCGGTTAAAGCAAATGCATCGGGTTCGATAGTGTTGTATTACCGTGCGAGTGGATATTCACGGCACGGTATGTTCGGATCTTACAATTTCGAGTTTGAGACCTTGAAAGTTGAAGACAGAATCAGATCTTTACAGGTTGGAATAAACACCGACTCAGATCTTTACTTAAGAGACGCTCAATCAAATGTCAACTATCAAATGACCGATGCCACATCGCCGATTGCCGGGATGAAGGCCCAAGCGACATCTGAAGCAATGAGAAGTACGGAGTTGGATTCACTTGTGCAACAGATAGGTTACGGTTCAATTGTCAAAAGTGCGAGCGATCTCCAACCATTAGATTCGTATACGGTTAAAGGAACTTATGCCTCCTCAAGATTAGGATTATATAGTCGAGAAATTCTAATAGGCACCTTTATATTACTTATTGCGGTTCTTGTAGTCATAGTAATTATAAAATCGATTGTACGTAAATTAAGAAGTAAGCATATCGAAGGTTCTCTGCCACATCTAAATACAGGATTCAATTTCAGTTCTTTCTGGCAAATTGCCGGATTAAGTTTCTTGTCTTCTTTATTAACCGCTGGTTATACGTTATTTATTATGTTCGTTGTTTCTTCGATCCGGTTATTTATCAACTATGATTTTGAATATATTGTGATTTTGGGCTTGGTTATTATTTCTTTTGCTTTATATTCGTTTATCATATTCACCCCGAGCTTGTATATGGGGGTAAAGAAGGGGATTTGGTACGGAATTACGACTTTTGCAGCTACGATATTTTGGCTGATATTTTATTTTATTATTCTGGTGGGTATTTTGTTCGTATTTAAGTTACAGCAAAATTACCCTATATATTATAAAGGGGGAGTCACGCCACTGATGCAAAACGCTGGAGCTGTTTCCATCGAATCAGCGCCGCTTAAGGAGCCGTTAATGAAATAATTGGTTTATAAGCCATTGAGTATTCCTTATCATGAGTCTAGATTGGTATCATGGTTGATGATGTTGAATACTATCTTGGCTTCGCATTTTTTTTGGGAATCGGTCCTTATCGATTTTCGGCGCTTATAAGTAGATTTGGTGATGTCAAATCCGCGTATTCGGCAAACATAGACGATATGCGAATGGTGATAGGAGATAAATTGACCAATAACTTCATAAATTTTCGGCGTAATTTTGATGCGCATAGGATAATATCCGATTTGAGCAACAAACATATAACTCCATTGGTAAGAGCCGATCCCAGATTTCCAAAGCAATTGTTAGAGATATCAGACACCCCAATATGTCTTTTTGTAAAAGGTAATTTGGATTCGGTTGATTTTGGTAGCGATATTTTTTTCGGCATTGTCGGCACGAGAAGACCAACTAGTTACGGAATTCAGGTGACTCACATGTTCGCTTCGCAAATGGCCGCTTCGGGTTGTGTAATTGTCTCAGGTCTGGCGATAGGAATAGATGCGGCGGCGCATCATGCGAGTTTAGAATCGGGAGGAAAAACGGTTGCTTTTTTAGGTTGTGGAATAGATATCATTTACCCCAGGTCAAACACTTCGTTATACAACCGAATCGTTGAAGATGGAGGTCTGATAATGTCGGAGTTTCCCCCCGGCAGAACGGTGCAGAGGGGGATGTTTGTCGCTCGCAACAGACTTATTTCCGGCTTATCGAGGGGTATTCTGGTAGTCGAGGGTACGACCGACTCAGGTTCACTTATCACTGCCAAATACGCTGCGATTCAGGGCAAAGATGTATTTGCGCCGCCAGTACCCATCACATCTGAGTTATCACAGGCTCCCAATTTTTTAATTAAAGAAGGAGCAAAGATGGTTACGTCGGTCGAAGATATATTAAGCGAGTTTAACTTAAGACCGATTCCTACAGATAAAAAAGAGACCATCGATGGTTTGTCTCTTGAGGAGAAAGAACTCTTTAGTTTTTTAAGGCAAGAATCGATGTCTGTCGATGATTTGGTTGCCGTTTCAAACTATCCAACTTATATAGTTTCGGGGGCATTGTCGTCCCTGGAGCTCAAAAGAATTATAGAAAAAAACCAAGAAGGCAAATATCAGTATGTGGCGACAGGCTAGGCTATTAATCGTCCAGTTTTCTTAGTCGGCGAATATACTTTTCGCCGTAATCGGGCTTAGTCTTTATCAGGATATCGATAAAATTTTTCGCTTTTTCAAAATCGACATAATCGGCCGGTAGGGCGAGTATGTTTACATGATCATGTTTTCGTGCGCTTTCTATCTGGGACCCATCAAATCCGAGTGCGCAGACGATACCGTGATAACGATTGACGGCAACACTGACACCCACTCCCGAACCGCAGATAACTACGCCTAAATATTCTTCAGGGTTTTGAAGCACTGCCTGAGCGACTTTTTTTGCGTAATCGGGGAAATCATCGTTGGCATCGTATTCGTAATTACCCATATCTTCAACCCGAGTATCTTTTTCCTGAAGATATTCTATAAGTTTATTTTTTAACTCAAATCCCCGGTGATCAGCCCCTATGAATATGGTCATATATTGGATAAAGGTATAATATATATTTATTATAATCTTTTTGCTTATCATATCAATATGTTCGATACTCATTGCCACCTGAACTTCTCTGCTTTCAAGAAGAATCTCGATGAAGTGATTTCCGAAGCAAAAAAAGCCGGAATTTATAAGATAGTCGTGCCGGGGACAGATGTTAGGCGTTCTCGCCGCGCAGTCGATATAGCGGGAAAATACGATCATATTTATGCTGCTGTTGGCATTCACCCCCACCACGTTTTTAACTATTTAGATGAGGATAAACACGCCGATTCGGACATCGACCTGAAAGAGATAGATGTAATTTTAAAAAATCCGAAGGTTGTCGCAGTCGGCGAGGTGGGAATGGACAGGCACGTATATCAGCAAACTAAATATGAGTTATATAAAGTTGATGATTCGTTTATAGATTTACAAAAGGATATTTTTCGCCGACAAATCAGATTAGCAAAGGAACATAAGAAGTCTTTAGTCATCCATAACCGTGAGTCGAAGGTAGACTTACTTGAAGTTTTACTTGATGAGTGGGATAAGTCACTGGAGTATCATACTGTTTTCCATTGCTGCGAACCAGATCGAGAGCTGTTTGATTTTGCGATGAAGCATCATATTTATTTAGGAGTAGACGGAGACATAACCTACTACAAAGAAAAGCAGCAATTTTGGAAAGAAATCACGAATAACGGAAAAGATCTTTCGCTGCTTGTGCTTGAAACGGATTCTCCATTTTTATTACCGGAGCCATATAGAGGTCAAAGAATGTTCCCTAATAAACCCGAAAGAATAAAAGATATCGCAACCTTTATTGCGAACTATTTGTCTGTTTCCGAATCTGATTTGATTAAACACAGCATGACGAACGCGGATAAATTATTCTCCTTATAGTGGGTGTTGACTATTGTTATAATTATCTTCATGAAAGGCTTTGAGAAAGAGTTAGATTTTGCGAAAACGCTCGCCAAAAAAGCGGGCAAAATATATTTGCAAAATTTTGCAAAATCGAAAAGGAAGATAAAGGCTAATAATACTCCTGTTACCGAGACTGATATCGCTGTAAGTCATTTGGTGCAAGAGGAAGTCAAACGGGCTTTTCCAACCTATTTATTATTGGATGAAGAATTAAACCACAATTATTCTGGAGAAGCAGGTCATCTCTGGGTTTGCGATCCGGTAGATGGCACAATTCCGTTTTCTCATAATATCCCCACATCTATGTTTTCATTGGCGCTTTGTCTAGAGGGTAGGCCTGTTTTGGGAGTATTATATGATCCTTATATGGATCGTTTATACCATGCTGTTTCCGGTAGTGGTGCATTTTTGAACAATAAACAAATAAAGGTAAACGAGCGTAAATTGACTCCCGGTGAGACTCTATTTTTTATACCCAATTGGTTGGATCGAGATGTGTCCTTTGACTACAACAAATTTATATCACTTTGTCATGAGAAAAAATTGGTTCTATCTTCTGTTGAATCATTTGTTTATCTTTCCGCACTGGTCGCCGAAGGTGTCATTGCCGGCACTCTTATGCCCTCGGCTAACCCATGGGATAGAGCGGCCGCCTTATGTATTGTCAGGGAAGCGGGAGCGGTTGTGATTGATGAAAAAGGGCTGGATGCGGAAGTATTCGGGAACTCCAATTTTTGTATCGCGGCTCCGCCCGAAAATAGTAAGCAAATACTTGAATTATTGAATCAGGCGATTGCTTAGTTTTTTAATTCTGTTTTCCAGAAATATTCTGCCATCTCGCTGGCGGTTTCACCTATTCTCATCCCGTTTGCCAACGCTTTGCGGAATTCGTCACGACTCATGAATTGTGTTTGTTCCACTTCCGCTTCTTCAACAACTATCTTCGAACCGTTGTATTGCCCTTTGAAATAGTTTGTGAAGTGGGTTTCGTTATCATATTTTCTAAGGATTTTTGTCAGGAAAGTCAGGGGAATGTCGAAGCCCAATTCTTCCTTAAGTTCACGGTGAGCCCCTTCTTCAATTGATATTCCGGAGGGAATATGACCAGCAACACTCAGATCCCAAAGAAGAGGATCGACTTTTTTGTTGCGGCTGCGCTGCTGAAAAAGTATTCTCCCTTCCTTATCATAAATTATGATTGCGATTTCTCGGTGAATAAGTTTTGGGTTAGCATTCGCCTCACCCTTGGTTGTTTTTCCGATGACATTGTCTTGGTCGTCTAACAGATCAATTATTTCATCAGGTGTATTTGTTTTGTCGTTTACCATAGGAAAAGTGACATAATCATACCAAATACAAAGCCGGCTGTCATGTTGCATAAGAAATAGCCGACCACTCCGCCTATCACGAAGCACATGATAAGAGTCACTTGTTTCCACCATTCACTGATTTCTATAGCGAGCCATGTGACCATTATGTAGATAACACAGGCAAATACGTATGGCAACACTTCCGGCACACACTGTTTCACCGGTGGTCTTTTGCTGTTAAGCATCCTTATTATTTCTGTAACGTTATTACCAGCGGGGACTATCGGAGTAGGTGTCGGTAGCGGGGCATTGACGAAGAAATTTTCTATTCGTACCCTTACGATACTAGATGAAGGAAGAGGTAGGACGACTTCGCCAGGATTACAGGGTACCGGATTACAGAAAGTAACTGTTTGTGCATAAAATACAGGGTCACGAAAATCCGCCAGTGGAGTCAGATACTGCCCGGTTATATTTACGTTCGGAGTAAAGTTGGTGAAGGGATTGTAATTGAGTGTTACATCAAAGTTATTAGCAGGAATTCCATCTCTGTTTATTAAAAAAACATACATATCGTTACCCTGCCTCACGGCGTAGGCTTTGAGGTAAGACACATTAGTGAGTCCGGCACTTCCGACATCCAGACAATCACGCGCGGTGCATCCGGTATTGGGAGGAATCGTTAATAGGTCGTTATGTGTTCCGACCCCGGCGCTCATTAGTGTGCCTCCCGCCGCTATCGAAGTGAGGGCGATCGCTTGCCCAGCTGCCGATAATTTAAGCACTCCATCGGGTTGTCTTGTTAAGATACCACAGCCTGACTCGGAAGACATGGTCCCGTCAATTGTAAAATCATGATAAGCGGATAATTTCGCACCACCATCTACCATATCGAAAATGGTAAGTGCCGTGAACATTCCCTGCTCAACTGTACCTGCGGCAGCAACTGGCGTACCTCGCGTTATATTATTTTCACACCCCAAATTCCATTCGGTAAAAGCAACTGGTATTCCAGGACTTATATTTTGACCCATGGTTAAAGGATTAAGGGGGGCGGCTGGATTTATCGGTACAGGGTTAGTCGCGCTCATATTTGCCGTGCTATAAAAGGTGGTTTGACCCAAGAACGGGGGAACATAGCTGGTATGAAGGACTCTCGGGTATATATGATCAGTGACGAAGTCGTAACATTTTACTGTATTGGTTGGTCCACAGGTTGGATCGGGTAATATCGTCGCCAGCATATTATTCCAAGCCGTTCTCTGCGTCGCACTGTTTGGTGATTCGTCAAGAGATCCATATCCAACTAGACCAATCTGGATAGTGGGATCAATATTCTTTATAACATGTGCGCAGGCGTTGGCCATTTGTTGATAAAGTGAAGGATTACCACTCAGCCATTGATCATATCCAAATTCTATGAATCTTATCAATGAGCGATTGGCAGCGGTATCATAGTGATCAGGAGTAAAGGATACGACGTTGGCCAATTCTTGACAGTTCGGCGGCTGGTTAAGAGGGGAGTTTAGATTGGCGACGTATAGCATTTGGGCACCCATTACCGAACTCAGGAGCAATCCATCGCTTATTTTCATAAAAGGTATCTGACTAGATCCCAGATCCAGATATGCATTATTTATGCCGCCGCCCCAGTTGTAAGCGTTGGCTGCCGCACCCCCGGGAAAACGGATTAACTTTATGCCCATATTTTGTGTGAGGGTGGTACCGGTCGCTGTGAGATAGTTGAGAAAATTCGCGGTCGTGGACATGTGAGGCTGACTTAGATACCCCTGCAAATTTACACCCCACATTTCCGCCGGGATTTGTTTGCCCGTACCATTAGAAACCGACACCCGAACAGGATAGGTAACGGCATAAATATTTTTGCTAAGACTCAGAAATACTATTAGTCCGAACAAAACGATGGTTATTTTTGAGCGCAGATTATTCATGAGATATCAATCTATTCTAACTCGACACTTTATGCTATTGCAACCAAGATATCCATTAAGTTTTTTTTAAACACATCAGGTGAAAAGAGACGGCATCTTTCTTTAGCCTTGACACCGAGAGTATCCCGTAGTTCCGAATTGGTCTTAATTTTGTTTATCGCTGTCGCGATTTCTTCGGCGGAGTCGGGGTTGGCGAATAAGGCTGCGTCCGAGGCAATTTCTTTTTGCACTGAAGTTTCTCCAACTATGCTTGGAATACCCATTGCTGCAGCTTCTAAGTAAGATAGGCCGAATCCTTCGTCACGTGATACCAATATATTGCCGATCGCACCTTTATATATTTTCATCAGTTCTTCATCATTAACAAATCCGGGAAATATGAAGCGTTTGTCGTCTTTTATAACTTTCATGAAACCCGAAAGCTCAGACATCCAAGGATTGTTCAAATCTTCTTCAGAATGTTTTTTTGAAAAGACCGATCCGATGAATGCACAAGTTACATCTGCAGACTTTACGGCTTTTGCGATGTTGATAAGATTTTTATTCCAAGTAGCATCACCGACATATACGAAGTAAGGTATATCAGATAAAATCGGCGATGTTGTTCCAGCCTGAAGCTCTGATTCGAAATAGCATCTTTTAATTGTTGGATAGAACACTTTTACCTTTTTACGATCGATTTTTAAAAGTTTCACAATATCAGATTTGCTAGCTTCGGAATCGGTGAGAATTAAATCGTATAACCTTAAAGCGAGTTTATTAAGCGAAGTTTTTATTTTACCTTTTAAGCCGATGGGGAACTGGGCGGAATACTTATATGGTATAAGGTCGTGAATTACGGCGATCTGGGTTTTTGCATGCCGTTTTATGAGTAAGGGTGAAGATAAGAGGTTGAAAAAAGGATTGATCAGTACACTGGATTTATCGATGCCGTCTATTTTTTGTATAAACCTAATGCTTTGATTAAAATTTTCGCGCAGAGTATACATGTAGCTGCCTATTCCTCTGACACGACTCAGATCGTCCCCCGCGGTCGGATCATATATGTATATCTGGCGATTCATGTATAAAGTATAACACTATACGAGGAGTAAGAGAACCTTGACAAATATATTATTATAGGATATAATATCACCCATATGAAAAGAATATTCAAAGGCTTATCTCACAGTCTATTTTTCGTTTTAACGGCGATTACTATATTACAAATAAATACTCCTACAGGAGTAATCGCTTTGGTTACCGGCCCGGCAACACCAACACCCACTAATGCTCCTATTTCTAGTGCAGTAACCCCAAGTCCGACAACTGCTCCGATAACCAGTGCTGCAACTCCCCCTTCGACCCCCACTCCTACTCAATCACCATCAAATTCGTCCAGTAGTAATAGTAATTCGGGAGGTTCTTCGAGTTCAGGTTCCAATTCGAGTAATAACTCCGGTGGAGGTGGTTCGGGTGGTTCAAATACCTGCACAGCGGATAAACCAAAGATTCCTTCTATATATCAGTCTAAGCTGACAGGAAAAAATGCAATAACTCTATATTGGACAAAAGTGAATGAGAATGTTACTTATTATATGGTTACATATAGCCGGAAAGCCGGTATCGTCGAATACGCAACAGGAAATATTCCATCAAACAGTAATTCATACACTATCCGTGGGTTGACTGGGAAAGGGCCATTTTACTTCCGTATTCGCGCTGGTAATGGTTGTCGCCCGGGTGATTTTTCCTATGAAGTTGTCATATCATCTGCAGGGAAAATTTTATATGTAAATGTTCCTAAAGTCGCCAAGCCGTCGGTACTGGGCAAAACAACTCAGAAACAAGTTGTGAAACCCTCGGTTAAAAAAACTACCGCCAAACCCACACCAACGATAAGAAAGCCTAAGAATAAGTAATCTGTTTGATCGCGTGTTAGACTGGTAATATGGAATCCGTACTTGTCGGAGCGCTCCTTTTTCTATTACCTTTTATTGTCCTGCCCTTCGGCACTTCTTATTTTGAAACACCCAAAGTCGTCCTATGCGAGCTGACCATACAGATCATGCTCTACTATCTACTTTTTTATAAACGGGCACGTTTTTTTAGTCTGAGGAAATATTGGCTATATTTTGGAGTTCTTACACTGTCACTATTACATATTATGTCAGGAGTCGATCTATTGGGAATATTCGGTAATCCATTTCGTCTACAGGGAATTTTTTTTCTTTGGAACATGGTTGTGTTTTCATTACTTATTACAAGTTTGAAGCTAAAGAAACATCTACCGCTTTATCCACTTTTTACCCTGTCAGGACTTTTTATATCGGTTTTTTATTATGGATATAACGCGTCGTCAAGATCTATCGGATCGCTTGGCGAACCGAATGCCCTTGCAGCTGCCGCAGTATTTTGTTTTACTCTAAGTTTTTTTAGAGCCAAAAAAAATTATCTCAAGATCATTGCGTTTGTAATGTTGGTCGCGATTTTAATCTCGACAAGATCGCGCTCGGCGAGTATCGGTTTTTTTGTAGAAGCGGTATTTTATTTTGCGGTCAAATATAAACTTCTGACATTTAATCGTGCGGGCGTAATGTCTTCGATAATCTTGGTCGCGACTTCTTTTCTGCCTTTTCTAGACGAAACAAGACTATTGGAAAGTCGGGCAGAAATATGGTCGACCGCTATATATTCGGGGCTGAAATATCCCTTATTCGGCTGGGGATTCGGCAATGTGGAAGTGGCACTTAGATGGGGAGCTTATGCCATGCAAAATACCCTTCGTTTTCAGTATGTTGATAGTGCCCATAATATACTGTTGGATTGGTGGTTGATGGGAGGAGCTGTTGGAGTAGTTTTATTAATTGCGATAATAATTAAGACGCTAAGATCGTTCCTTAAATACGAAAAAGCGATGGAAGCCGCGGCATTTATAGGAATACTTTCAGCTCTATGGTTCAACCCCGGGAGCGTGTATACGCATGTGATTTTTTGGTATTTAGTAGGGAGAAGTTATTTAATGAACCGCGATGATAGATTGACTAAGAAGTCTTTTTAGCCTCGGTTGTGATTTTTTCAATCAGGTCTTCAAACTCTCCCTCAATCGTCAGGCCGGCAGCATTTTTGTGTCCGCCCCCACCGAGCTGTTTTGCCAACGCGGCGACATCGATTTTTCCCTTCGACCGAAAGCTTACTGAAAGTCGGCCGGGTGTTTTTTCGAAAGCGATAAAGCCGAACTCTGCGCCTTGAATGCTTTGGATGAATAAATTGGAGGCAATTTCTTTCGCTTCGTCGTGTTTGCCGTATTCTTCAAATAGGGCATAGGGTACTGCTACCCAAACGAATTTATTTTCTACGTCAAAGTTGATTCGATCGAGCATTTTCCCGAGCAGTCTTATAGCATCGATATGATGGTTATTATATATAGCTTGCACGAATTTAGATTGATCGGCGCCTCTGGCGATAAGTTCGGCAGCTGTGCGGTAGGCGGATTCAGGTCTGCTGGCGTATTTGAAGAAAACCGTATCGGTTGCAAGGCCGGCCAGAAGTGCAGTTGCCATGGTCGGAGTTATCTCCTGCTTCCAATCGCTGAAAATGTTAAAAACTATCTGGGCGGTTGCCGGTGAATCGGCATCTATCAGTACAACATCGCCTTCGATGATATTGGTTACATGGTGGTCAACTATAAGGCGTGGTATACCGGGTAGTTTCATTCCTTTCACATCGGTGATCTGCTCTTCACTTGATGAATCTAATAATATAAACAAGTCATAAGCCTTGAAGTCGAATTCGGAGAAATTTATCGTCTTTATTTTTTCCGCACCCTTCATAAAATAAAAAATTTCTTCGACTTCGCTCGGGCAAACCACTAAACATTCCTTACCAAGAGAGAGTGCAGCCTCGCTCATCGCAAGCGCCGAGCCGATACTGTCACAATCAGGGCTGCGATGACAATTAATGAGAATTTTTTTAGCAGATTTTATTTTTTCCAGTAATTTTTGCGATTGTTGGTAGTACATATCTCGTAATTTTAGCAAAAAACAGCTATGTATTTGGTGGTATAATCCTATACTAATACTATGAGATCATTGATACAGTCAGAAGTCGAAAGTTATATATATAATAATAAATATTCTCCCAATATCGATTCCATATTCCGTAGTCGTTGTATAGATGGCAGATACCCTAATTCAGTAGAAACTCCGGCACTTGCAGTTCCTGGCGCCGATACCGGAGCATTGGCTTTTCTGTATGCCGCTGCCAATACGTGTGGTTTTCAGGTTGATCCCGACCGTTCTTTTGCGGCGCTCAATAAGATTATAGGGGGAGTTAAAAATTTCAGTTTTCATACGGATTCACGTTCTTATAAGCTAGGAGAGACGGGATGTGGGCATATAAAATGTATGACAAACAGTCAGGAAGCTTATTCGCTCACCGATGTAGATATGCAAGTTTTAAATAGACAGTTGGAATTCGCTCGTCAAAACGGCGCGACCGAAACAATATTGCAAGGAGATCATCAAGAGGGGGCGGTTTTGCAGATAAAGGGGAAGTGGGGGGTTCAGCCGCAGGGATACTTCGAAAGCGAGAGAGGTCCTCTCGGAATACAAGTTTTTGTTTTTCATTCGTCCCTTGTCGACTCGAGGAATAAAGAATGGGCGCGGCTTCTTGTTGAAAATAAAGCAGTTGAGCTACCAGATGGTTTAGACGAGGAATATCTTTATCAGATGATCTCATCAACGGCTGAAGATCATCTGATGGAAACAGCGGGAAAGCTCGCCAAAGGATTGCCGATGTTTGAAGTTGTATTTGACGAGTCGGGAAATTTTAGTGTAGAATCCTTAGGTAATATATGAATCTTAAAATCAAATTAATCGACGAGTCATTGCCGATGCCGGCCTATCAGACGGAGGGATCGGTGGCTTTCGATTTGTATTCAAGAGTTGATATGGCAGTTGAGCCTTTTTCTCCCACGATTATCCCGACGAATCTTATAGTCAAAACTCCTCACGGTTATTTTCTCATGTTGGCATCTCGAAGTTCAACACCGCTTAAGAAAAATTTAATGGTCGCCAACGGCATCGGAGTCATCGATGAAGATTATTGCGGAGACAAAGACGAGATAGGCCTACAAGTGCTTAATTTTTCTAAAAAAACCGTTCATATAAAGAAAGGTGAGCGGATTGGTCAGGCGATATTGGTGAAAATCGCAAGAGCGGCAAAGTTCGTCAAAACTTCAACCATGGCGGTAAAAAGCCGTGGCGGATTTGGTTCTACCGGGTGATTAAACTCCTTGAAACTCCTATTTTTTTGAGATAGTCTGTAAGTATAGGATGCTTTATTTTACATTAAGTAGTATTACTATCGCGGTCTCCAGTATTATCTATTTATATAGTAGTTATATCAATCCTGTCCGAGTATATATTCCGGAAATATATCAGGTTCATGCTGAAGAAGTCGGACAAGTAAGTAAAAATTTGGGTTCGAGTATAACTAATACAGACCGACTAGCATACGAAACTAAATCACATAACGCATGTATCCGACTACTTCTCAGTCCGGAAGAGTATGACCGATTAAGGTATCATGTGCCTATCAACTCAGACGAACAGAAGGAATTGTCGAGTCTTGCCGAAAGAACTAGATCGTGTTGGTCTGGTAGTTCCGAATCAGAGCCGTCGTTAGTGGGTGCTCGCGGTGTCAATGCTCAGATTCCGGTTTCCCCTCTAGATAAAGAAAGTTGCCTCATTACTGCGATAGGTAAGCAGGTCAACGATGATATCATTTCCTGGAAAAGAGAGCCAAAATACAATGAGTACAGTAAGTTTTACGAATGTTATGGACGGGTTAAGCCTGAAACTATTACATATCAGAATCAGGACGATTTTATACCTGAAGTGGTTGAGAGTTGTTTAAGAAGGATCTCGTCAAATAGTTATGCTGATGTGATAATGGGAAGAGCGGAGCTATCGTCCGACCGACAGGAGCAAATAGATGCTTGTTTTGGCGTGGAAAGAAAGCCGTTTAACCGATCCGTTAACTATAAAGTATCCGATGTGGTTTTCCAATGTCTTAGTCGTAATATCGGCGTTGATAGAATATCAGGAATGTTAAAAGGATCTATGGCAAGTTTGGAAGAAAAAAAATCAGCTGCCGAATGTTTTTTACATCTTAATAAATACCAATCTTTTTTCCTACCTATTCCGTTGGAGCAAATACCGTTTATAGAAGAAAAATCTGACATTTTGAGGATTGTTGAGGCAAAACAAATGCCAGAAGGACCAATCCAGATAGTTGGAAATGCACCACCAGATTCTAAGGTAGCTGTTTATATTTTTCCAGATCCCATAACTTTAGTCACACAGGCAGATGAAAAAGGTAGCTGGACCTATACCATAGAGCAGCCTTTGCAAAATGGGGAACATGTCATTTATGCATCTGTAAAGTCGGTTGGGTCGGGTCTCGTCTTCCGTTCCGTGGGTCACACATTTGTATCGTCCCAACTTTCCACGACAGGTGTTAGTGTAAAAAAAACTACCACAAACAAAGACGCGAACATCTCTCTCCATCAAACTGTATTTATGGTTATGATAACGGTGTTTGTTATTTTGGCAGCCTCTTTCATTATATTTAGCTCATCTCGCTAACGTAAACGTTTCATTATTGTTATAATATCCAGTCATATGTCTGCAGAGAACGGAAAAAAATTAAATATACCTCCGATTGTGCCTTTTGTTGGCGGTTTCGTATTGGGAGAATTGAACTATATGACTGCGAGAATACATCCGGACATGCTTCATCAGGTAGTGGGATTGGGGGGCGAGTTGGCCGCATTTGGCGCCGCTTTACTTGTGGTCGCAAACATGAATAAAAAGGGAACTCCCGGTGACGGGGGAAAGGGTCCAACCGGCACAATCTGACAAGTTCAGAAAATATTAACTCTTTCGCCGGATACAGTTTGAGATCTTGCGTAGTACAAATTCAACGTGTACTATATTCACCAGTATGTCGTTCACAAAAAAGGAAAAAGAGATATTGAGTCGGTATTTCACTAGTACCGAAGAAGATGTATTCTGTCTAGTTAATCTACCAGAAGTCATCAAGGGTACTTTATTCTCCAGATATTCACGTACCGCCAAAGACATCCGCCGGTTATTTTTAGATGAATTCGTTGCCGCTAAAGATCTATCCGGCTTGTTTGAAGTATCAAGTCAGAATTCCTCAAAGCTTGACGTTGCCAAGGCAGAGGATTTTTATGAACGTATATTAGTTGGTTATGGTGACGATTCGGTTGCGGAGCTTGGCGGAACGCATGTTGCCGTTGAAAATATCTCAATGCTGGCGACCAAAAGCATAGAAGAACACCGTTTGGGGCTTTCTCCCCTCGAGAAGTCGACAAGATATGTTTACTATGATAAAAAAATCGATGGTAAGTATCAATATCACCGCGATAAGAAAATAATGAATTCAAAGTACGGAAAGGAATATGAGCTGGTGATGGATGGCTTATTTGCAGCCTATTCTACTATTGTAAGAGAACTGCAACCGGTTCTTAAAGCGGTATACCCAGGGGACGAATCTGACCGTGCTTATATTTTTTCTATCAGAGCTAAAGCTTGTGATCTGGCTCGTGGCTTACTACCGCTCTCTGCATATACGAATATGGGTATATATGGCAATGGGCGCGCATTCGAGTATTTATTGATTAGTCTATATTCAGATAGTCTGTCCGAGGTGAATAATGTCGCAACAATCATGAATGACAACCTCAGAAAAGTAATACCTGCTTTCGTTAAGCGCGCTTCAAACGATAGGGGTAAGAAATATCAGGAGTATTTAGCTTCATTGAAGTCCGACACAAAGTTGAGATTTTTTTCGAAGAAGTCGGACGAACAAGTAAAAGTAAAAAAATCGTCGGCGGCACTGGTCGAATACGATAAACACGCTATAGAAAAAATAATTGCAGCAGTGGTATATAGCGATTCGTCAGTGTCATATAATTCAGCCCTTAAAAAAGCCAAGAATATGAGCGAAAAGGAAAAAGAAGGTATATTGAAGTCGCTTCGTAAATACCGACAAAATAGACATCACAAACTGCCCCGAGCAACAGAAGAAGCAATGGTGGCTTTCGATATCACGGCCGATTGGGGAGTGTATAAAGACATGATGCGTCACCGCGTTCTTACGAGACACAGGCAGCTTTTCACTAATGAACTAGGTTATATCTTGCCAGAAGAAATAGCGGCATCAAAATTTTCATCGTTGTATCGTGAGGCAATGGAACGGGCAGGAGACTTATACTCGAAGCTTAAAAAAACTATGCCTGCAGAAGCCCAATATGTAGTCACACATGGATCTTATAATCGTTTTTACATCAAAATGAATATAAGGGAAGCGGTCCATATGGCTGAGCTGAGAAGCATACCCCAGGGCCATCCAACTTACCGTAAAATCGCTCAAGATATCGCAATCGCGATTGGGAAAAAATTACCTACTATTCAGAAGTATCTATTTCCATTTGTGGATTATAAAGATTATGAATTGGAAAGACTCTCGGCTTTCAAGAAGATTGTCGCCAAAGCCGATAAAATAGGTGTCAAGGGATTGGAAGATTGAAAACAATGCTAAAAATTTATTTTACTGCCTCTGCTCCGACAAATAGTCAATCTAAACTTATATACAAAAAAATTATACGATTATTAGGTGGCAGCCACATTTTATCTGGCAAACAATTTACGGATAAAAAGGCGATTAAGGCGGATTCCTCGCTTACACCAGAGGAAATTTTTGTACGACAAAAAAATAAAATAGAAAAGGCTGATCTTGTTATCGCCGAGGTCACCGATCCTTCGCTTGGAGTAGGGGGTGAGATTGTCTACGCCCTGACACATGATATTCCCGTGTTAGCTCTTGCCGCCGAGGAGTCCGAAGATAAGCTTACTCCTCTTATTGCAGGTAACCCATCTGATAATTTGTATCTAGAACATTATAACAAGGAAAACATAAAATACCGCATATCTGAATTTTTGAGTCATATAAAAAAACTGAACAGGCAAAAAGGTTTGCTCATCGTAATAGATGGGGGAGATGGTTCGGGTAAAACGACACAGTCAAAAATGTTGGTTGACTACCTTAAAAAAAATAAATATTTAGTTACTTATATTCATTTTCCACGGTATTACAGCTCTTTCCATGGGCGAACCGTTGCTAAGTTTTTAAGAGGGGAGTTCGGTACCATCGACCAAGTGTCTCCATACCTTGCTTCTCTGGCATATGCACTCGATCGGGCATCCATGAAAGATGAAATGGAGAGATTTATGCAGAAAGGCGGTATTATCGTCACCGATCGTTATGCTCCATCCAATCTGGCACATCAAGGTTCAAAATTTTTGAATGAAAAAGATAGAAATGATTATCTTGAATGGGATTATGAGCTCGAATATAAGGTGCACAAAATCCCAAAAGAAAAAATTGTTATATATCTACATGTCCCAACTAAAACCGCGATCGACCTTGCCTCAAAAAGAGGGGAGCGGGCATATCTAGCCGGCAAACGAAAAGATATCCATGAAGACAGTGCTGAACATCTAAAGCGCACGGAAGAAATGTATATGCTTCTTTCTAATAAATTCCCTCATTGGGAAGTGATCGACTGTGCTTATCATGGCAAACTTAAGAGTAAAGAAGAGATTCATAAAATGATACTTAAAATTCTCAATGGGAAAAAAATCATACAGAATCTATAAACTGTGTATATATAATAGTAGAGTAAGATGAAAGCACTTTTTTCGATTCTATATAAGATAGAAAATTTTGGATTTCGTTATTTCTATCAAAAAGCACCTGGGATTCCGGAGGGTCCTCGACGACTGATCGCTAAATTTATACCCTGGTGTTTGATTTTGTTTATAATCTGGCAGTTATATGGGCTTGTCCAATATATATCGTTTGAGCTCGTGACCCCATCAATATCATATTTATATGTGTTTGGAAGCGGGGGATTTGGGATATTCGGTATTATGCTCGTTGGTATGTCTGTTGTGATGGAGCTCGTTGCACTACCCGGACTTATGAGATATAAACGAATAGGCTGGCAATATTTTTTTTATGGTCAAGTTTTGGCTATTTTCAACGAGATGATACATTTCAACCTCATAAACTTAATTTTCGGTGGATTGATATCTTTATATTTATTATTTCAGATTAGAGGTTATTATAACTAATACCATGAATAGAATACAGAAAGCCAGAGAGGCATATATGACGGGTAATACGGACGCAAGACGGCAAGCACATACCAAGGAAGCAATAATCAAATCCATACATCACGAACATCATAAGACCGATTTCAACCTGCCGGAAATCATATTAGGAGGTCAGGACGGTCTTGTCAATGTGCTCGGGGTAATACTGGGTGTAGTTGCCGCGACTTCTTCGAATGCGATTGTCATAGTTGCTGGTTTGGCCGCTACTTTTGCTGAAAGTATTTCCATGGCTGCCGTTGCTTACACATCGAAGGTAGCGGAGGCTGACTACTATCAGTCTGAGATGGAAAGAGAACAGCACGAAATAGAGCATGAGCCGGAAGGCGAGAGGGAAGAGGTAAGGCAGTTATACACAAAATACGGTTTCCAGGGCGAAACACTCGATAAAATAGTTGATGTTATAACTTCTAACAAAAATACGTGGACGCAGGTGATGATGGAGCAGGAGTTGAAGCTCGAACCGGTTAATCGTAGAGACGCACTACCGGCGGCTTTTGTAGTGGGTTTATCAGCTCTTGTTGGATCTTTTATACCGCTGACCCCATATTTTTTTCTTTCTATAAAAGCGGCAACCACGATTGCGCTTATTTTATCTGCATGTACGCTATTTGCCGTTGGATTTTATAAGGCGCAAAAAACGCTTGGTCGACATCTGATAAGGGCGGGTTTTGAAATGGCCATTATAGGTATGGTGTCTGCTTTTGTCGGATATCTTATAGGTTTCTTATTACAGGTAAAATCATTCTGATATTAGAAGACATTTCCGTAGGCCGTGGTGAATGTTTGGAAATCAACCTCGTTTTTACCTTCCAATTGTACTCGTAATATTTTTAGAGTAGAGGAGTCTGGGTTATATGACGTATCTGTTATTTTCAGTCTTTTTTCGATATTTTTTATATTTATTTTGGTCCATATACCGGGCCAAGGATGCATAGCGCGGTAGTAGTTATAGAAAGTCTCCCCCGCCGATTTTTTTAACTGGGGGAGAGTGGCAGAAAATTTAGATATATACTCGTTAAGTGCTATCGGTAAATTTGCGGGAATTATTGGACTGTCATATAGGGCCGATTTGATAAATTCTTGAGAAACGTATCCATCATTTTTTGATAATTTTCTGGTATAAGTTGCTAACTCATGGTTTTGATTTTTTAACTCAAGATTTACTCCGATATTTTTAATTTTTTCACGAAATAATTCGTAAGAAATATTTGTCAAACGTTCTTCCAAATTTTTTTTAAGTTCAGTAGGGGAGACCCGTTCGGATTTTTGGGCGAGAAGGGCACCGTGATCAAGTTCTCCATCCATTTGGATTATACTGACGCCCGATTCTCTGTCCCCCATCATAATTGGGTATGCGATTGGTGATGCGCCCCTATATCTGGGTAATAGAGAAGGATGTATATTCCAGAAACCATATTTTGGACTATTGAGATAATCTAATTTGATTATTTTTCCGTATGCGTATAAGAGTGCGAGATCAATACCTTTTAGTTTATTTATCAGATCTGTATCAGAATCTATGGTATTAATATTGAATCTTTGTGCGATTATTTTGACAGGTGTTGGTGTAAGGATTCCCCTTCTCCCAACTGGCCGGTCGGGCTGCGTAACGACAAATTTTACTTCGACGAGGTTACTTTTATCTGCCAGTAATCTTTCTAAGAATACTGCGGAAAAGTCGGAAGCACCAAAATAAGCCAAGGTTAATTTACTCATTGTTTCTATTATATATATACTTCTTTCATTCCATTAAGAAGATTCTTTATGGCCATTATCGTTTTGTATTTATAGTTATCCCAGTCGGCGTTTATAAACGAATCCATTGTTACTTCAATGATTTTTGCCTTTTTTTCTATATCTATCCCCTCAACTTTGTATATATAGTTGTGATTTTTATACATTTTGATGAGATTTTCGATAGTTACTATATAGAGACCGTTAACTTCTTTAGAGTCCAGACTGAATGCCTCGATCGAAGAATTGTCGATGACGCAGTAAACATAAACGATATTCCGCCGCATTCTTCCTTTCGTATCGACTCCAACATAAGCACGTTTGCCTAAAAATACCGCATCCTCTCTTGGATATTTTTTTCCCAGTTCTTCTTCAGCTTCTCTCAGTCCATCCAAGCCCTCTTCTCCGGCAGTGTAATGTCCGCCCGCAGCAATGTCCAACTTTCCGGGTGCGAAACTGGAACGAATACTTCTTTCTTGAAAAAGTATTGCTGGTCCTGGACTAGATCTGGCGATCCAAAGATTGAAAGTGGCTATCCAGTCACCATCGGCCCATGCTTGCTCCCTGGTTTTTACGACTCCTGATTTCGTGAACATGGGTGGAGTTAGGATATCGACAAGTTCACTCATTTTTAGAAGAATAATTAATTAAGGATTATTTATATTACCAGATTGCGTAGGAATATCAGCTGGATTGGTAAATTCGATCGATTTCTGAAATAACGGTAACAACGATTTTTCTATCAGTACTCCTATACTCCTGACTTTAGGATGCTTGAGGGAAAATGTTACGATATTATGATCGTCCTTCAAACTCGTCATGCTGATTTTTTGTTTATTTATAACGGCGGAAGCGGTTGCATCAGGCGAAATATCTAGAGTTTCTGGTGGCAAGTCGAACATTGCGATTTGCGAATTTAAAGGTGCGCACCAAATTCTGAATTGTGTCTTGTTATTATCATTTACGAATTCATAAGTGCCAAAAGGTAATTGAGATTGTGGTTTAGATTTTAAGTTGTTGGGTAGGAGAAAATTCACTCCGCATAATTTAGCTTCAAATTCGATATACCCTATCTTCGTTTCCGTGGGAGTAATCATGGTCGGAACAAGAGTTGGTGATGGTGTTGGTGTAAGACTAAGTATAAACCTAACGACTTTATTAGTTTCTTCGACTTTGCTTCCATATTTTACACCAGAGAAAAATATGAGAATTGTAATGAGTATTAGTAGAAAAATATATGGTAGCTGCTTACGGTTAAGAGGCATTTTACTAACTATATCATTTCACTTGACAAATCGAAAGTGATTACGGTATACTACTTATTAGGGTCCTCCAAATGAGGCAAAATTGAAAACTTTTTCTATACGCTATCAAACCATGAGGGTAAGCCCCGAATTTTTCAGGGTAATGAAGTGAGCGTACCAAGACACAAGTTGAGGTCACACTTCCCCGTACAGCTTCATGGAAAAAGTTTCTATTACTCTCATTGCGGAGGATCTTTATGTACATCCGCAAATATACCTTACGCATTGTAAAATCCCACAGAATGTATTTTATGAAGGTGAAAGTAAATAAATGAAAGATTGTAGAATTAAAACACTTCTCATATTTTAATGTCTTTAGATTATTATTTAATTTTTTTATTCATATCTATTGAGTATGCCTACAAATAAACAGGACGAGACTGTCTCTTCGTCAGCCAACCCTTCTCTCGATGTAAGTTCACTTCTTGAAAAATACGAGGAAAAACCAATTATTCCCGTCTCAGATCTGAACCAACCGCAGAGTATTACCACAACATCTCAACCACAACCAAGTCAACAGCAAGGTTCAGCCTATGGCGACAAGCTGAAAGAAGATTTAAAGCTGAGTTACCCGGCAAAAGGAATTCTTGATATTACTTTTGGTGGCTATGGCTTTTTAAGACAGGATTACGCAATAAGCCCAGATAAGGATATATATGTGTCCACTTCACAGATCCGACGTTTTTGGTTAAGGCGCGGTGATGAGGTAGAAGGTTTGGCTAGACCGCCCAAAGATGGTGAAAGATTCCATTCCCTTCTTCTTATTAAAAAAATCAACGGAGTCGAATTGACGGAGGAACAAAGCCGCACACGCAAGCATTTCGACGATCTTACTTCCCTCCACCCCAACAAGCAGATAAAGCGCGAAACGACAAAAGATACATTATCTACTAGAATTGTGGATCTGGTTTCACCTATTGGATTCGGCCAAAGAGCACTTATTGTCTCTCAACCTAAAGCCGGTAAAACCACATTTCTTAAAGAGATGGCGCAGGCGATCGCAACCAATTACCCCGATGCCCATATAATGGCTATCCTCATCGGAGAAAGACCCGAAGAGGTAACGGAACTAAAGAGATTTGTAAAAGGTGAAACAGCCGCTTCGCATTTCGATGAGTCACCACGACAACAGGTAAAGGTCGCCAATCTCGCTCTTGATCGGGCAAAAAGACTGGTCGAACAAGGTAGAAATGTGGTTATACTCCTTGATTCTATAACCAGATTGGCAAGAGCATTCAACCTGTCGGTTGCCGGATCCGGTAGAACTCTATCTGGTGGTTTTGACCCTTCCGCCCTTTACCCGGCCAAAAAAATATTGGGAGCGGCCCGTAATTGTGAGGAGGGCGGTAGTCTTACTATAATAGGTACGTGTCTTGTCGGTACCGAATCACGCATGGATGATCTCATATACGAAGAGTTCAAAGGGACCGGCAATATGGAGGTCCATCTTGACCGCAAATTTGCCGACAGACGTATATTCCCAGCCATAGATGTTGAAAAATCTGGCACCCGTAAAGAAGAGCTTCTTTACAGCCCAGATGTCTATAAAAAGGTTGTTACTCTTAGGAGAATGCTTGGTCTTTTGAATGGTGAGGAGCGTATCACCGCTATGATCGAAAAATTATCCAAGACAAAAAACAACCAGGAGTTCCTAGATTTGCTTGCGGTGGGAAAATAACATTCCCCGAATGTGGGTATATATACCAGCTCGCATGCATACTTTTCGTGGTTTTCTATACACCAGCTCCTATTTTAGTGGGCTTGTGATTTTTACCTGCTTTTTAGTGTTTTGAACACAGCTGCTTTATTATATTTTTACGTTAATAAAGAAAATATTCCTAATTATCAGATATAGTTTTATTTTGTGGTTAAGTTTGGTTTATATGTTTATATATACTCTATACCCCTATGGAGTATATATAAACACAAATCCACAATAGTGTTATAATCAAATTAAATATGGATTCACTAGAAAAAAGAATTAACAGAATGACCGGGCAGCTGAAAGGAATCGAAAAAATGATGCGTAATGAAAGACCTTGTCGGGAGATACTTCAGCAGGTTGCTGCAGTAAAAAAAGCGATCGATAGTTTGACTATGGAGATTATTGCCAAAGAAATAGATAGAAATATTTCGGATGCTCAAGCACGAGAGATTAATCGAATAATCGAGCAGGCGATCAGTTTGTAATCGGTCAACTTTCATTAAATCAGATACGACAAGCGGATCTTAAATATATAATTTTATGATGTAGAATATTGCTATGCAGAATTCGAATAATGTTGAAGATGTAATTATAATAGGAGGTGGTCCTGCCGGTTTATCGGCGGCGATTTATAATGGTCGTGCCGGATTATCTCCATTGGTTTTTGCGGGGTCTCCTCCGGGTGGGCAACTGACCCTCACATCAGAAGTAGAAAATTTCCCCGGCTTTGAGCATATACTAGGACCGGATCTTATTCAGAAAATGCGCGCACACGCAACGAAATTCGGGGCAAAAATAATAGATCACAATATACTGAAAGTCGACTTTTCCGCATCGCCTTTTACAGTTTGGACCAATGACCGTGAATATAAATCGAAATCAATTCTTATAGCTACGGGAGCAAAGGCCATATGGCTGGGATTGGAATCAGAAACACGTCTGCGTGGGCGTGGAGTTTCCGCCTGTGCAACCTGTGATGGTTTCTTTTTCAGGAATAAGACTGTAGCTGTAGTCGGCGGTGGTGACACTGCCATGGAGGAGGCGCTTACCCTCACAAAATTTGCGAATAAGGTATATCTTATTCATCGCCGCGATACTTTCCGGGCATCTAAAATAATGATGGAGAGAGTGAAAAATCATGAGAAAATTGAACCGGTTCTTAATGATCAGGTGATCGAGGTTTTGGGGACGAGTAAAGTTGAGGCAGTGAAGCTGAAGAGCGGGCGCGACTTAAAATTAGATGGTTTATTTGTTGCTATCGGGCATAAACCGGACACCGAATTATTCCGTCCCCAGATCAGTCTAGATGAGAATGGTTACATTATTACTTTCAATCAATTGGCCGAACTCGGGCTTCGTAACCAGGAAAGTATTGCGCCGGAAGTATTGCAAAGAATAAAAAATACCGGGCCGCATTTTAGCTCTTCCACTTCGGTTGCGGGCGTCTTTGCTGCCGGAGATTGCGTAGACCATGTTTATCGTCAAGCAATTACAGCCGCCGGAATGGGAGCGGCAGCGGCTATCGAGATTGAAAGATGGCTGGAAAACTAATTGTTTGTGCGCTGTGTGTGATTTGCCAATAATGCCAATCCATTAATGGCGATAGGTAATAAAATCGGCTCATCTCTTCCCGTCTGCAATTCTATTGTTAAACGGATTAATTGATCTAATTCGAGACTTCGTTCATCGACAAGCGCTTCGGGGAGTCGTTTTGAAATTTCTTGGTTCATAAATTTATTGAATTTGTATTTGGTGTTCTTTAATCAGTACACCATTTTTTCCGATGGAAACAAAATTAAAAAAACCAACCGGCTGCGGGTCGAATAAAGGCATTTCTTGGCCGGGCCAGGCACTAAACTGGCAGAAACTGCTTCCCACACTCGAGTACAGCACACCGTCGCGATAAACGGTCATTCCCCTATGCACGTGTCCGAAAAATATTCCTAGTATTTTATTTCCCGCTTTCATAATGATTTCATGTAATTCACTTCCATTAAGAAGTAGCATATCTCGGTCAAGCCAAGTGCTTTCGAGTAATACCGGCGGAAAATGTATAAAGATAACGATGGGCGATCTCGAGTTATTTATAATATTTTTAAGTTCGTTCAGTTGTTTCTCGCTTACTATACCATGTGGATCGATTTCTCTGGCCCCGCGACCATCGAGGGCTATGAAGGTAATACCGTTGAGATTGAAGATGTATGCGTTTTCTGTGGTTTTAATATCAGATAAGTTGTTTTTGACAGCCATCGGGAGAATTTTCATTAGATTGGCAGAAATATCATGGTTTCCGGACACATAATATATTGGTGATCTGAGATTACTAAATAATTCTTTGGCAAGTTCGTAAGATTCTACTTCGCCATCGTTTGAGGCTACATCGCCGGTATGAATAACGAAATCCGGTTGTACCGGTAGATTGTTTATTCCGGTGACTATTTTTTCCGCTGCTGCGTATGTATTTATCCCATAGAGGACATGTGACTTCGTTTGGCCGATGTGGGTATCGCTTATGTGGACGAAATGTACTCGTGAATTCATGGTTTTTATTGTACTATAAAGATATGTCTCTTGTTAGAAAACTCCTTTTTATATTAGTTTTGGTAGCAATCTGTTGGTCGATATATCTTTACACTCGGCCGGAAAAAGATACGCTCCCAAATTATCTTTTTGGAGTCTATCAGGGTATCGTTTATCTTATTGGTGCTACTGTGGGTTTGGTTTCTGTGAGGACTATGCCTCCATCATATAAAAGAAGTAGCATTTTGTTCCTATCCTTGGGCGCAGTATCTTGGGCTATCGCTGCATTTATATGGGCTTATTTCAATATATTTTCTAAAGTAGATATACCACAACCATCAATCGCTGATGCGCTGTATATGTCGTATTCGATATTGACGGGTGTTGGGTGTTGGTACTTGCTTAAAACTTTACATAACAACAAAAAGGTCGGTGATCTTGCAAAACCTTTCGTGATTATTTTTATGGTTTTTTTTGCGGGAATGATAGCTCTTGGGTGGCCGGAGGTATTCGTCGGAGATTCCGTTTTGAAAGTCGCAATCAATCTTCAGTACCCTATCTCGGATGGTTTTCTGTTTGCATTGGCGTATGTCACCTTTTTGCAGGAACACTCGACTTATCGTCGGATAATTGTTCTTTTGGTGTTGAGTATGTTTTTTCAAGTTTTGGGCGATGTGAATTATCTAATTTTGGAAAGTTTCGGTATATATTGGAACGGTAGCTTCCCCGATGTGTTATATATGGCGAGTGCGTTCGCAAGTTCTTTCATGCTTACTTATTTTGTAGAAAAGAAAGAAGAGAGTATAACACCAACTTCAGAGTGATTTTTTTCACTAATAATAAATCTCTACTTGTGTATACTCATCAAATATATGATAGTATATGATTCTGCTTTATTAATTTATCACATTTATGAATAACAAGATGCTGGATACGGCTCAATCGATAATTCGTAGAACTGCCAAAGATCTGAAACTTGACGCTTCAGTAATTGACCGTCTAATCGAGCCCGACTTCATACACGAAATAAATATCCCAATAAGATCTTCCGAAGGTAAAGTGAGAATTTTTAAGGGCTATCGGGTACAACATAATAATCTACTTGGACCATATAAGGGTGGGATCAGATTCCATCCGCAGGTTAGCCGGGAAGAGGTGCAGGCGCTTGCGACTCTCATGACTATTAAATGTGCTGTTGCCGGTATTCCGTACGGCGGCGGTAAAGGAGGTATAGTTGTTGACCCAAAACAGCTTTCCAAAACAGAACTCGAACAACTTTCCAAGAAATACGCCCAGATGATTACGCCTTTCATCGGAGAAGATTTGGACATCCCGGCACCTGATGTTAATACGAACGGACAGATTATGATGTGGATGATTGAGGAATATATCAATTCGAAAAGTAAAATCCTCGAGCTGAGCGGGGTTAAAGTGAGTAAGGAAACGAGGAATAAAATGAAAGCGGCTTTTACCGGCAAACCCGTGCCCGAAGGCGGGTCGCTTGGTCGGACTGAGGCAACCGGAAGGGGAGGAGTGGTTGTACTGAAGAGGTTGGTCGAGAGTTTGGGAAGAAAAGCAAAGTTGAAAACGATAGCGGTGCAAGGATTTGGGAATGTCGGATATTACTTCGCCGAGCTTGCCCAAGAATCGGGATTTGATGTGATTGCGGTGTCCGACTCCAAGGGCGGGATCAGCCGCCGTGACGACAAAGGAGGCATGCATCCTTTGGACATCCCTTTAGTCCTCAAGTGTAAACAGGAAAACGGTCGTTTGGCCGGGTGTTATTGTATCGGCGGCGTCTGCGATATGAAATCGGGTGATTATCTGACTAACGAACAGATATTGGAACTGTCGGTTGATATTCTCGTTCCGGCCGCTCTTGAAAACGTCATCAATGCGGAGAATATGCGGAATATAAAAGCCAAAGTGATCGTCGAGATGGCTAATGGACCCGTGACTGATGAGGCGTACGAATATTTGACCAAGAAAGGTGTGGTAATCGTACCAGACGTACTTGCGAATGCTGGCGGAGTAATTGTCTCTTATCTGGAATGGCTGCAGAATAAAAAAGGGGAAAGCTGGAGTGCCGAGAGGGTAAACGGTAAGCTCGAGGAGATTATCTCCAAATCTTTCGACGATATCTGGAAAATAGCGGAGAAAAAAAGCATCCCGCTCAAGAAGGCGGCTTTTGAATATGCGGTAGAACGGATTGTCAAAGCGCTGTGATCCGTATCACCGCGGTTTTGATGCATTTTGATATGATTTATAAAAATTATTCGTTTTTATAAATAAAATATTGCTGGTGGTGAACGGATGTCTTCATATGCGGCTGTTGGCGGAGTGATTAGTTTTGAGGAGGCGTCTTTAATGTTGCAAAGATTAATAGACACGAACGCTCCTTCTGACGAAATAGTAAGAGCGGCCGAAATATTTGCTGTCGCGCAAAGAGCTCATGTTGAGGAGCAAGTAAGAGTAGCGCATGAAACAGCGACACGCGTAATGGGTAAATAATTGTTTAAAAAGGAAAATGGCGACACGTAGGACGTGTCGCCATTTTTGGTTTGACAAACCGAACCTAAAGGAACTAACTAACTTTATTCATCGATTGTGACATTACAGTCCACGCTGCTAGTCACAAAATATCCCTTCACTTTCAGGATGGGGAAATCCTGTCCAGGATATATACGTGCTCCATCCGAAACCGTCACGTCCTTGCAGCCATTCTCCACAGCCTCGGCCACCACCTCAGAAGCTGACGGAGGATGCGGGTACGGCCAAGCCGGGAAAGCACACAAACTCGCACCTGCGGGCCCGAGTGGGCAGGGGTAGGTTTCTCCAGCGTCTTCATCGATAGCATTGCCAGTCTCGTTAAAAGCATCGGATGCGCCGACGATTTCGTAGCCATAGCCTGGGTTTAAGATCAAGTTTGATCCCTGCCCCATGTTATAGAGACAGGTTCGTACCCCCTTAAGCTGTTGACAGATATATGTTGCCTTTGTTTGGGCAAGCACGGTAGAAAAACTATCAGATACGATATAGGGGTTCGCAAAGAATGTTTTGTCTGAACCCAGATTGAGGCGTCTCGGGCGCGGGATCCACGGCAGGTCTTTGGTGTAGCTTGGATCGAGGCGATCGATGAGTACGAGCATCGCCTGGGTGAAGCTATACGTTGTCTCCATGGTAGTCACATTGACACCCATGAATTCGGGGCTCATGCCGAGAAGGTCGACACTCTGATCGATGATGCTTTTTTTTGCCAAGGTTAATAGAAGCTGTTGCACACCTGCAGCAGATACAACCTGCTTTTTTTGCCACATGGTGAATACACACCCTTGGCAATATCCTCTTGTGACTTTGCCCCATTCTTCGGTTTCGAGTTGGTATTTATCAAACGGTGGCAAACCAACCTGAACTTCGGTCATGATTTTTACAATCTTGGGAACAAAACTGCAAGAAGTTTGATCGTGAAAATCATAACAGAGCTCGAATTCGAGCACCGCGAACGCGAATAGTCTAATCGCACTCCCATAGTTGGGGCTGGTCAGCTTTGGGATACCAATGTCGTCAACCCAGTTGTTTGCTTCCATATCACGGGCAAGTTGTCGCGGGGAGGTGTTACCGCTAGCAGGTCCGGGGATTTCTGATTGTACGTCAGGATCCCCGAACTTCACCAACAGCTCTTGTCCGAACAAAGCTTTCCCAAGGGAATCGATCTCAAACGCTACAATATAAACATCAGGGGCCAGGCAAACCTTGCTTTCGTAGACATAGTAGACGTATCCATCTTTTTCCCCCCAGAATTGGGGCGGGGTATTTGTTCCATCAATACCCGCAAGACACTCCATGAAGGCAATAATGCTGAAGATGTCGTATGCAGTATTGTGCACTTGGCCGAAAATCGGACCCCAAACGCTTACCGTGTTCGTAAAACCTGCACTAATAAGCAGTTTTCCATCGGCAATAGCGTCTAGGAACTTTCCGACTTGTGCGGAGCGCCAACTACCAAACTCACACCCATGGCGGATTGTATAGCGTGCGATAGTAATGGATTGTCCTGGGTCGAGCGTGACAGCGGCTTTGTAGGGCAAAGTAGCGCCTTTCACCTCGTTGAGAACTACGTAGTTGGCAAAGCGCAATGTGATACTATGCTGCGACGTGTAGCTCTTAACAGTGACTGCATACTGGGTTTTTCCGTCACTGAGCGACAGCACATCCACATCGAGCTTCAACTCGCCATCAGGAAGATAGAAAACAACTCCCTGCATATCGAAAGACGTTCCCACAATAATGTTTTCGAACGACGTGAAGTCATTCGAGCCATCATTGTGGCCGATAACCTTGATTTTATTGCCATCGGTGTGATCGATTATCCAAGGATCGGCCCCTGGGCCTTCGGATGGGCATTGGCCACTGACGAAGCGATTGGTGTTCGCAGCCTCTGTGCGGTCTTTTAAATCTTGAACTGTGACTGGTAGTGCTGGCGGTGTCCAAACAGGTGTTGCGGTAGGTGCCGGTGTTACTTGCGGCGTGGGTGTCGCTGTTACGGATGATCCAGCCTCTTTTTGGATAACGGGAAGATGTACTTTGAGATTGGACTGGGTTGTGGTCGAGGATACGATTTCCGCAGTACTCAATTCTTGAGTCTTGGTGACAACACGTCGGATATCCAAAACTTCGAGCAACTCTCGATTCTGATCGAATAG
>CAYMOO010000001.1:93691-110749 GCA_964392185.1 uncultured Gammaproteobacteria bacterium | reverse complement strand
CAAACCTATCTTGTGATAACCTCTATTATTAAGCCACGCTATGGCGTGTAATATATCATCAACCGCTTCGCTTACAGTGCAGTCCTCAAACTTACCACCACTTTCGCCATGCCCGTAAAGATCTATTCTAAAGGATGCTATTCCTTTCTTCCCCAATATTTCCGTCAGTTTAACGAAATTTTTCGTATACTTGCTCGAGCTATGACCGTGCACGAATAATAAGATGGGTTTATTAATATCTCCGTCTGGATTGTGCAGTAGGCCGATGAGTTCATCACCCTTCGAATTATTGAATTTTATTTTTTCCGGGGAATACAATTTGTAGGGCAACTTTTTTAGTCTCAGATATTCTCTCATCGTATTTATAAATCCCGCGGTGAATCTTGTTGGCTCTTCGTTCATTGCTCGCACAATTTCTTTTATTTCCATCGGGAAAATATTTTTCACTTCATTGTTCGGAGAAAATTTCCAGCCCGAAGGTTTACACTCATACAGTCCGAAGTAGTGAATAAAATTCGATCCGCTAAATCTTTCGTCAGAGTAGAATACGGAAAGCTTACTCAATGGATCAACTATACCCAACTCTTCCGTCGCTTCTCTTTTTGCTGCTGTATCATAATTTTCTCCCAAATCCACGTGACCACCAACAGAATGATCTAGCTTATTTCCACTTTTTACATGCTCCTGCACGTATAATTTTCCATCAGGTGCAAAAACATAAACCGCGACAACTCTGTGAATATGGCCTCTATTATGTATGTTCTCGATCGGAACTTTCCCAACAACTTCGTCTTTTTCATTCACCAAATCGTAATAATCCATACTTTATTTATCATTTTCCCATGGCGTCATCAGTTGAAAATAATTTCCATCAGGATCGGCAAAAGTGGCAATCCAGGCTCCTTGCATCTCGTAAGGCTCTTTAACCACGACGGCACCGGATTTTTTTATGCGCTCAAACTCCCCCTTCACATCTTTCGTTTCCAGGTTGAACATAACGCGGCCCGGATCTTTGCTCTTACCAATCATTTCCGAGTGCTTGCCTACACCAAAAAAACAACTTCCGACGGTCCAACCTGCCCAATCACCTTCCATCATATCGGGTTTTTTTTCAAATACCTTTTGATAAAACTCGATCAATGCCTTTGGCTGCATTGTGCCAACCATTAAAGAATTTAGATTTAACATAATCTTTTTAAAATTATTAATATTATAAGTATATATCTTACGTCGTGATAAATCTCACACAAGATGAGTGGCTTGACACAACGACCCCGCGATGGTATGATATTCAAAATCTATGTTCGTTTCTGTTGAATTTTCGGTAATCGCACATCATTGCCCTGCCTCCGCGGGGTAATTTTCATGTGCGAAAAAAGGCACAACAACCCCGCAGATAGGCGGGGTTTTTTTATGGGCGCGTTTCCCGACAAAGTCGGGATTACGCGCCCAAATCCCGCGAAGTTGAGCGGAGCGAAACGAAGCGGGATAATGGGTCAATATTATAAATATAAATTTAACCAATTTCATGAACCAACCAAACACCAATCTCAAACTGGCGATTCAAAAAAAAGGCAGGTTAACAGAGGAAACAATCAACCTCCTTAAATCTATCGGCCTAGAGTTTGAGAGTTACAATCAGCGGCTGTTTTCTACCTGCCGCAACTTTCCGTTGGATATTGTTTTTTTGCGTGATGACGACATTCCCGGATACGTAGAAAGTGGGGCGGTCGACGCCGGAATTGTTGGCGGAAACATGATCGCCGAAACTAAAAGTAAGGTAGAAAAATCATTACTCTTAAATTTTGGATTCTGCTCGCTTTCCGTTGCCGTACCGAAAGAATCTGCTATCGGTAAAATTTCCGAGCTTCGTGGGAAAACCATTGCCACTTCTTACCCAAATCTCTCCAAAGAATACTTCAAAAAAAACCGGATTCCAGTTGAAATCGTAACAATTAGCGGATCTGTTGAGATAGCACCCGCGCTCAATATGGCGGATGCGATCGTGGACTTGGTCTCAACCGGCAGTACGCTCGCCCTCAACGACCTTCGTGTTTTGGAAAAAGTATTCCAATCGCAATCTGTTTTAATAACCAATAAAAAACCGGGTCTGGCTAAAGAAAAGAAACTGCTTTTTGACAAATTACTTGTCCGTATAAAAGGGGTTTTGACCGCGGAAAATTATAAATACATCATGATGAATGCGCCGGAAAAAATTCTACCCAAACTCAAAGAGGTTGTGCCGGGGCTGAAATCACCAACCATCTCTCCACTCACCACCCCAGGATGGATCTCGATACAAACAGTGGTCAAAGAGGATGTGTTTTGGGAAACTATTGAGAAACTACAAGATGCCGGAGCAAAAGGAATACTTGTTTTACCAATTGAAAAATTAATTATATGAAAGTAATCAAACTAAAAAATTTAGTAGAAGCCGATTACGAAAAAATTATAAAAAGATCGGGTGGCACAAATCCGGAAATTATGCCGAAAGTAAAAAATATCATGGCGAACATAAAAAAATCCGGCGACAAAATAATTTTGGAAAAATACCAGGCTCGCTATGGTAAAAAAAAATATAAATCAATTCGCGTAGAAAAGGAAGAAATAGAAAGCGCCTGGAAAAATACCGACAAAAAAACAATATCAGCACTCAAACAAATGATCAAAAACATTACTAAAGTTCACAAGAATCAATTATTGTCGAAAAAAGAAAAACCTGTGCAATCCGAACCTGGTATAGATGTATGGCGGGAGTGGAGAGCGATAGAAAAAGTGGGACTATACATCCCGGGCGGCAAAGCGATTTATCCGTCATCTGTTCTTATGAGTGCGATTCCCGCTCAAATTGCTGGCTGCTCTACAATCGTCATGTGCTCTCCTCCTGGAGCGGATGGTTCAATCCCGGCCGCGACTCTAGTTGCCGCCGACATGTTGGGTCTTAAAAATATTTATAAAGTTGGCGGCGCCGAGGCGATCGCTGCCATGACTTACGGTACGAAAAGCATTCCGGCGACTTATAAAATTTTCGGGGCCGGAAACTCTTACGTGACTGCGGCTAAAATGCTCGCTTTAGAAACAGTTGCGATAGATATGCCGGCCGGACCTTCGGAAGTATTCATAATCGCCGACGAAACCGCCAAACCCGAATTCATCGCCGCCGATTTGCTGGCCGATGGTGAACACGGTGAGGATTCGGCCTGCGTGCTTCTTACAACATCTGTTGAAATTGCAAACAAAACTATCGAAGCGATCGAAAAACAACTACCACAATTATCAACGGAAAACCGCGCAAGTGAATCATTAAGAAGGTATGGATTATTTGCCGTTGTCGACTCGATTGAGGAAGCGGTAAATTTTACGAACGAATATGCACCCGAACATTTAGAAATAATGACGAAAAATTGCGAAAAGATGGCAAAAAAAATCAACAATGCCGGCTCCGTATTTTTGGGTGACTGGACGACCAAATCGAGCGGCGACTATGCAACCGGAGCTAATCACGTCTTGCCAACCGGCGGAATGGCCAAAATGTATCCGCCGCTTGGAGTCGACGCTTACGGTAAATGGATGCAGGTACAGCACTGTAGCCGCGCGGGTTTGAAAAAAATACAAAACAGTCTGGAAACAATCGCCGCCGTCGAACAATTACCCGCCCACGGCAACTCAATAAAAATTAGATTCAATAAATCATGAAAAAAACCAACCTCAAAAAATTTATAAGAAAAGAAATTGCTGATTTCGAGGAGTATAAACCTGTCCCATCGGCTTGGGATTTAAAAAGGGAGCAAAAGAAAAAATTTGCCGATCTCATAAAGCTCGACGCCGGAGAAAATACTTATGGCCCTTCCCCCAAAGTCAAAAAAGTATTAACCGCCTTCGACGGCTACCAGTTTTATCCCGACCCACAATACAAAGAACTACGTCAAATGCTCTCCGATTACACCGGCGCTCCTCCAGACTCAATCGTTGTCGGAAACGGCGGTGATGAAATTATAGATTTATTAACCCGCCTCATTCTGTCCCCGGGCGACGCGGTCATAAACTCCCCACCGACCTTCAGTAGCTACCAACTATCAACCGTGTTGAGTTATGGAAAAATCATCACCGTTCCTCGCGATAAAAAATTCGAGATTGATGTAAAAAAAATCAAAAAGGCATTAAATAAGAAAACAAAAATGATATTCGTGTGCAATCCCAATAATCCGACGGGCAATATTACGCCGGCCGATGAGGTAGAAAAATTACTAGATCTTGACGTTTTGGTTGTCGTCGATGAGGCTTATTTTGAATTTTCCGGGCAAACGGTCGCGCCGCTTCTTAAAAAATACGACAATCTAATAATCATACGTTCATTTAGTAAATGGGCGGGTATTGCCGGCTTGCGCTTAGGGTACGCATTACTCAATCCCTATCTCGCAACGCAGCTCTCCAAAATCAAGTCGCCCTACAACGTCAATACGGCCGCCGAAGTTGCCGCACGCGCCGCGCTTGCTGATATTTCTTTCTATAAAAAAATAAATTCACTAATAATCGCGGAGCGTGAAAGGGTTTATAAAGTGGTTTCAAAATTTCCGACAATTAAAGTCTGGCCTTCTGGTGGAAATTATCTTTATATCGAAATTCAGACGAACAAAATGAAAAAACTCAAAGATGATTGTGCCAAAGCGGGAGTGAGTCTCCGTTATTACAAAAATGCCGTGCGCCTGACTATCGGCCGGCCGGAACTCAACGATTCTGCGCTGAATATTTTCAAAAACTTATGAAATCATCGCCTTATGATGGATTGATATTTGATATGGATGGTGTGCTCGTTGACGTGCGCGACTCTTACCGCGAAGCGATCCGGCTAACGGGTGAATATTTTTTGAAAAGAAGAGTTACGCCGAGCGAGATTGATGAAATAAAAAATAAAACCGGAATGAACAATGATTGGGATGCGACCTATGCTCTCGTTGGCAAATCCCATATAAATTACTCAGAAGTTAAAAATTACTTTCAAAAAATATATTTAGGCAACGAAAATAAAACCGGCCTTATAGACCTTGAACCGCTTTTTATAAGCCCGGAAATTTTGACGAAGTTAAAATCAAAATACAAATTGCTTGGAATTGCGACCGGCCGACCGAGAATGGAGGCGGAATACACGCTTAATAAAAATAAGATAAGAAAATTATTCGATTGTGTTATCGGGATGGAAGATGCCGAAAAAGGTAAACCGGCGCCCGACCCAATCATTGCCGTCATAAAAAAACTGGGTCTTAAAAATACGGTATATATAGGCGACGGACCATCCGATGTCGTAGCCGCCAAAGCGGCCGGAATCCCCTCTGTCTATATCGGCAAACTCACAATCGGGGATTACCGTTTTCCCGACGTTTTATCATTTATTAAATTTATTTTATGAAAAGAAAGGCCGCGATAAATCGCAAAACAAATGAGACAAAAATCACCGTTTCTTTAACAATCGACGGAAAAGGAGAAAGAAAAATCAATACCCCTGTCGGATTTCTCAATCACATGCTTGATTTATTTGCAAAGCATGGTCAAATCGACGTCGATATAAAAGCGGAGGGCGATTTACATATCGACGACCACCACACCGTCGAAGATATCGGGATCACCCTTGGCGCAGCATTTTCTGAAGCATTAGGAAACAAAATGGGCATTTCCCGTTATGGATTTTTCATCTTGCCAATGGATGAAGTTTTGGCGACCGTGGCGATAGATTTTTCCGGACGCTATGCTTTTAGTTTTAACTGCGAATTCAACCGAGAAAAAGTTGGCGACCTAAGCACTGAGCTCGTTTATGATTTCTGGGATGGGTTTGCCCAAAATGCCAAAGCGAATATTCATATAAAAATAGAAAATGGCCGAAACGATCATCATAAAATCGAGGCGATTTTCAAAGCGATGGCAAGAGCGATAAAAATGGCAGTTGCCATCGACCCGCAACAAGCCGATATTATACCTTCCACCAAAGGAGTTTTATGATAGCGATCATCGATTACGGCCTAGGCAACTTAGCCAATGTGAAAAACGCTTTTGAAAAAATCGGCGCGAACGCCGTGATCACGGGCGACAAAAAATTAATCGAAAAATCGGCGCGTGTTGTTTTTCCCGGAGTTGGCGCGGCGGGCGCCGGTATGAAAAGATTGAAAAATGCTGGACTCGATAAAATCATCCGCTCCCAAGCAGAAGAGGGCAAACCAATTCTCGGCATCTGTCTTGGGATGCAGTTGTTTTTCGATTCAAGCGAAGAGGGCGATGTTACTTGTTTAGGATTAATCGCGGGAAGGGTGAAAAAATTCGACGTGGATCTTAAAATTCCTCAGATCGGCTGGAATAAAGTAAAACAATTTGGTTCACCGCTTTTCAAAAATATCCCGAATAATAGTTATTTTTACTTTGTGCACAGCTTTTACTGCAAACCGGAAAATAAAAACTTTGTAATCGGCGAGACTGATTACGGCAAAAACTTCTGTAGTGCTGTTGCCGGTAAAAACATCTACGGTGTGCAATTTCACCCGGAGAAAAGTGGTGATGTTGGTCTTGCTCTATTAAAAAATTTTACTGAAATATAAGATGGAAATACTACCGGCAATCGATATTAAAGGCGGCAAGTGTGTCCGACTAACACAAGGAGATTTTACTCGTGAGACAATATACTTCGATGACCCGTCCGGTGTGGCAGCAAAATGGCGTGATGAAGGCGCAAAAATACTGCACATTGTAGATCTCGATGGTGCCAAAATAGGTTTACCTCAAATAACAAATGAGGTTAAAAAAATCATTCGAATCACTGGGCTTCCGATTCAGGTTGGGGGTGGGGTCAGATCGATCGAATCTATCAAAATATTACTTGACGCTGGGGTGAGTCGTATTATTGTTGGAACGGTTGCTGTGGAAAATCCTTCTCTTTTGAAAAAAATGATCGAAATGTTCGGTGAAAAAATCGTCGTTTCCCTAGATAGCAGAAACGGTGAGCTACTTACCAAAGGTTGGTTGGAGAATTCTAGAAAATCTATAATAGAATCAGCAAAAAATATAGCGTCTTTGGGTGTAAAAAAAATTATTAACACCGATGTAACTCGCGACGGCATGCTAACCGAACCAAACTACACCATACTTGAAAATCTAGTAAAAGAAACTGGTGTGTCGATAATCGCCGCCGGTGGTGTAAGCTCGATGGAAAGTCTAATAAAATTAAAAAATATTGGCTGCGGCGGAGCAATCATTGGTAAAGCACTATACGAGAATAAGCTTCATTTAAAAAAAATTATGGAAAAACAATGGTGACGAAAAGGATTATTCCGTGTCTGGACGTTTCCGAAGGCCGCGTCGTTAAGGGCACGAATTTTGTAAACCTCAAAGATGCGGGCGACCCAGTGGAGCTCGGTGCGCGCTATAGCCGGGAGGGCGCGGATGAACTTGTTTTTCTAGATATAACGGCAACCTCCGGCAATAGAGAAACTGTCGTTGAGATGGTTCAGAAAGTGGCCAAAAATGTTTTCATTCCTTTCACAGTTGGTGGAGGAATCAGAACGATAGAGGATATATCCAAAATATTACGCGCGGGAGCCGATAAAATTGCTCTCAATAGCGCCGCGATAAAAAACCCGGGAATCATTAAAGAGAGTGCGGAGATCTTCGGGTGTCAGTGTGTCGTTCTCGCCGTAGATGTAAAAAGAAATAATTCTAAATTTGAAGTCTATACCCATGGTGGCCGAAAAAACACCGGGATCGAGGCGTTGGGCTGGATTAAAAAAGCGGTTTCTTTGGGCGCGTGAGAAATCCTACTTACAAGTATGGATCGGGACGGTACAAAAAACGGCTTCGATCTTGAGTTGACGAAAACTGTTTCACAGATGGTCTCTGTACCAGTAATAGCTTCGGGTGGCGCAGGCAAAATCGAGGATTTCTATGAGGTCTTTGCAAATGGTAAAGCCGATGCGGCTCTGGCTGCTTCACTTTTTCATTATAAAGAACTGACTATCGGTGAAGTTAAAAATTATTTATCGGATAAAAATATACCCGTAAGACTAATAAGTTAACCTATGACACAGATCGACTTTAACAAATCGGGTGGTCTCGTACCAGCAATCATACAGGATTCTGAATCCGGTATTATATACATGCTTGGATATATGAATGACGAAGCTTTTGAAAGAACAAAAAAAACTGGATTTGTTCATTTTTACAGCCGTAGCCGAAAAAAACTTTGGTTAAAAGGAGAAGAATCGGGAAACAAGTTGAAAATTATCAATATTAAAACCGATTGTGATGCGGACACTATTCTTGTCAAGGTAAAATTAATCGGCAAGGCTGTTTGTCACACCGGCAAACTATCATGTTTCTTTAACAATATAAATCTATGAAACTAGACACACTTTTTCAAACAATCAAAAAACGCCAAGGAGAGTTACCGGACGGATCTTATGTGGCTTCTCTGTTTAAACAGGGCGAAGACCGCATCATTCAAAAAGTTGGCGAAGAAGCGGTAGAAACCGTGATCGCTGCCAAGAATGCGGATAATAAAAAATTGATTTCCGAAATAGCTGATCTGTGGTTCCACACCCTCATATTACTGGCGGAAAAAAACCTCGAGCCGAATGATATTGAGAAAGAGTTAGAAAACCGAAAAAAATAATTAACCATTGTTAATTAATATATCGAGGCTCTTCATTTCTTCTATGTAGGGCGCGATATTCATATTATTCAAATCCGCCAATCTAAAATCCAGATTCGCCTGTAACTGTTCTTCCAGATGCAAACAGCGCTTACGCTTCGCTTCCGTCTCCTCGATCTTACCTAACACATGCGCTCTCCCCCTGTATCGCAAGACTATGTCATCAAAGCGTTTGTCGACGGTCACAACGCCCAGCGGATCGACACGAAAATCAGAGTATGAAGCCACTTTTACACTCCAATCTTTAGATTCGATAGAATTTTGCAATTTAGAACTACCCATCGATTGCAAAATCTCGATCGCCCGACATTCGATATTCACCTCTTTCGCTATGGCGGTTGTCGCCACATGCTCGTCGTTATTATATTTTAGCGAAAACTCTTTTTGAATTTTTTTCCAAAAATCGATTCGGGCTGCTTCTCGCTCACCCATTAAATGAGAATGTTTGAAATCGTATTTTATGATGTTTCCCATGTCATGAAAAAGCAGAGCGGTTACGATCGCAGCTCTATCTAGATATGTGGGTTCGCGCCAATGATCCGATATATAGGCTCCGACCGCTGCGACACGAAACATATGATCCTGCAAATTTGGCGGAATCGTATATTTTGTGTAGATATCAGATATTTGCATAAACATTATTTTATCATTAAAATAACAACATGCCTCTGTCGCCCACCAAACTCAAACACTGGAAACTCCTAGAAACCCGCGATGTTTCCCCAAGCAGGTGGTTCCCTATCGAAAATCGTATATACAAGCTGCCATCAGGAAGGATTGTCAACGATTTCACCATCACCACTTTAGCCGACGTCTCAATGATTGTGCCGATTACAAAAAGTGGTAATGTGATAATGGTAAGGCAGTTTAAGCCTGGTTATGGGGATATAATAATAGAATTTCCCGCCGGAAGACTGGAGTCGGGAAACACCGACACCAAACAGTTGGCGCTTCACGAACTGGAAGAAGAAACCGGGATTCAAACCGACGAAGTTGTCCTATATGGTGTCTTAACCGGATTCACAACGAAGGCGACCGAAAAAATATATTGTTATTTGGCGAAGGATGTGGAGGTTAACAGTGTTCAAAATTTTGACGAGAACGAAGAAATAGAGGTGGTCGAACTAAGCCCCCAAGAGGTGGATACGTTGATCGCCGCCAACGAACTGAGAGCCGGAATTTCAATAGCCGCTTGGGTTTTGGCCAAGCAAAAATTTCCGTATATTTGCAAATAAATCTATGAACGACTTTTGCCCACAATGCAAACTACCGATCGAAGCGTCTTGGTATTTTTGCCCCAACTGCGGAAACCCCCTCAAAGAAAAACCGCCGGTTCTATCCGCTGCCAAGCAAACAACAATTTATCTCGTAAGCTTTTTTCTTGCGCCCCTCGGGTTATATTGGGCAATGAAGTATATAAAATACAAAGACAATAAAACACGCACCGTCGGCATCGTTTCACTGGTATTGACTGTTGTTGCGGTTGCGATCAGTATATTCGGAGTCAAATATGCCCTAGATCAATACTCCAGGTTTCTAAATACCATCTCTCCTTACGGTTTCTGATTTATTTTTATCACCCGCACAAGAGACACACCTAGTTGAGCAATCTTCTGTCCCATACTGGCAAAAAAATACAAGAAAAAGAGGTGTACGGTAAGATTTAAAGGGTCATTTATCATCTCACTCGAGAACAGCTGTTGGGTCAGGTTAACGCCTTGTCCCTGTAACTCCGTCGGCAAACCTGACGTTAACGCTTTTCCCAGATCCAGACTAATGCCGTTAAAAGAAAATAGTTGGATCGGTTTTCCCCCTTTGAACAACCCGTATCCATTCAACACACAGGCCACCATAATGACTACGCCTATAACTATAAGTGAATATCCGATCGTATAATTGGTTTTTTCCGCTGTTTTATCTTCCATAATTATTTTATATCACATAATCGTATAATATCCGGTATGAAAAGAGTCGTGCTGGTGGACTTAGCCAAACCCCACAAACACATAAACGATGTTGTCGACGAGCTGGGCGAGCTGCGATCTCTCGTAAAAACTTACGGGGGAGTTGATGTTGTGCATATTATTCAGCATCGTACCCGTCCCGACAAAAATACTTTCATCGGCTCAGGAAAAGTGATCGAGCTTGCCCAGATTGTAAGAGATAAAAAAATTGATCTTGTAATAATAAATGACATTGTCAGGCCGACTCAAATTTTCCATCTGACAAAAGCTCTGTGGCCATCCAATCATCTTATCGAGGTATGGGACCGAATCGACCTAATTCTTAATATATTTAATAAGCATGCTCATACGGCCGAGGCGAAATTGCAGATAGAGATTGCGAAGATGAATCACATGGGTCCTCGTATGTATGGACTTGGGGGCAATCTTCTGTCCAAACAAGGCGCTGGTATCGGGACGCGCGGTTTGGGAGAAACAAATGTGGAACTCATGAAAAGACATTGGCGAACGTTAATAAAAAATAAAAAAGAACAACTAGCAAAAATAGAAAAACTGCGCGAAAATCAGATATTGAAAAGGCGGAATTTCGGTCTACCTTCGGTTGCGATAATCGGCTACACTAACGCCGGCAAGACTTCGTTGTTCAACCTTCTGACAAATAAAAAGAAACTAGTCAGAGACGCGCCCTTTGCCACCCTCGACAGCGTCTCAGGAACGGTTTACATAAGGGAGCTGGGTAAAAAAATCTTTATCTCCGACACGATTGGTTTTATACGCGACCTGCCACCCGAACTCATCGAAACATTTAAATCGACTCTTTTGGAATCGGTACACTGCGATCTCCTCCTCCACGTTGTCGATGTCGCCGACCCCAAATCCGAAGAACACATAAAAACAGTAAGAGATATTATAAAATCGCTAAATATCGGAATTAAAAAAGAAATTATCATATTCAATAAAATAGATCTCCACAATGGTATAAGTAACCAACCTATTCCTTACCTTCTCAGAAAGTACCGCCAAAACGTACCTGTGCCTGTCTCTGTTAAGACCGAATCAAATATTTCTGCAATACTGGAAAAATTTTCCGGTCTACTTTATTAAGCTGACATATTAAGTATCGTTTAATACTCTTGTTTTCGTCTGTGAAAATGTTTATTATTTGTGGATAACTTATCCACATTTTATTCACCTTTTAAATAATGAATATTTCGGATTGGTACAGCGTTCTAAACAAAATTGCCACCGAACACAAAAATAATCTTCTTGTATCCGTTCTTAAACAAGCGAAACCGAAAAGCTACAATGAAAAGGAGCTGGTCTTAGAATGTGAAAACCAAGGGGTTGAAATATTTCTTAACAAACGCAAAGAAGAGATCGAGGGTTTGCTCTCTCCCCACTTGGGAGCGTCGGTAAGCGTGACATTTGCTCAAAAAACCGCTCGACCAAAGACAAACGAAACGCCACTTCTTCAGTACAAACCTTCTGGTGAAGATTTCATCCGTAAAGCTGGTCTCAACCCCAAATACAAATTCGATAATTTCGCCGTATTTTCAACCAACCAAATAGCCTACGCTGCCGCACAGGCAATAGCTCAGAATCCGGGCTCTGCATACAACCCATTTTTTATCTGGGGAGGGGTTGGTGTCGGTAAAACCCATCTTGCCCAAGCAGTTGCCCGGACGATAATCGAACGCGATCAAGAAAAAAGGGTGTTTTTTTGCCCCGGCGACCAATTCACCAACGAGTTAGTCGAAGCCATAAGGGAAAAGTCCACACCGCGTTTCCGGAAAAAATATCGTGATCTGGATTTTTTAATAATAGACGATGTGCAGTTTATTGCAGGAAAAGTCAGCGTTCAGGAAGAGTTGTTTCATACCTTCAATGCGATAGTTGCCCGCAACGGACAAATCATTCTTACCTCCGACAAGCCACCGTTCGAAATAAAAAGTATCGAAGACCGTCTCCGATCGCGTTTTTCCGGCGGTCTTATGGTCGACATTCAACACCCCGACTTCGAATTGCGTACAGCTATTCTGCTCATAAAGGCTAAGGAAAAAAACTTAGGATTGGATATTGAGGCGGCAAAGGTCATTGCCGAACAAATAGCTGACACAAGAGCACTTGAAGGGGCCCTGCTTTCGATTGGTGCAAAGATATGGGGGAAGAGGGATCGAATAGACCTGGAGGCCGTTGCCGAACATTTCTCCGAACAAACAAGTGCCGAAAAATCACCCAAAAAAGTCCAACCAGCTGATGTTATCAAGGCGGTCGCTTCTTTTTACGACCTCAAGGCTTCGCATATTAGAGGATCGGAACGTACAGAAAATTTAGCTCTCGCTCGTCAAATTACCATGTATCTCATGCGTGAGGAGCTCAAACTAAAACTCGAAGAGATTGCCTTTATACTGAAAAAAAAGGACCACACGACCGTCATTCACGGAGTGAATAAAATCAAATCCTCGCTCATGAAAGACACCGCCCTCAAACAACAGATCGATACAATAATCCAATCCATAAGACAATCAACATAATACCCACATATAATCAACATCGAAATATCGATCTTTTATGCTTCTTGAAAATCCAATCCGTTTTTTATACACTTATACCCACAGCCTACTACTACTAACGTATATATGAAAATAACTATTGCCAAAGATCTATTAGCTGAAAAATTACAGTTAGCATCAAAATTTACTTCATCGAGATTAGTCTCTTCAACTGTGCTCCAAGGTGTTTTGATAGAGGGAACATCGGAAGTAATTCATTTTTACTCTACAAATTTGAGCTCGTATTTCCACACTGATATTCAAATTAAACACGAAGGATCTTTCAAGATAGTTGTCGAGCCAAAGAAAATCCTAGAATTTCTTCATTTTTTGCGACCGGCGGATATGGTTCTTGAAGTCAGAGAAAATGAAGTGGTTGTTTCTCAGGGGAAAACAAAAGGTGCATTTCCGATTATAGTTGCCGAAGACTTCCCTACTTTCCCCGATATAGAAAGCGGAGTACAGAATATAGAGAAAAAATTCTTTGAGGAACAATTACCTCTGGTTGTTTTCTCCGCCTCGGTAGATGATTCCAGGCCTACATTGACAGGTGTTAATGTTGTTAGGTCTGAGGAAGACCTTATACTTGTTACGACTGATGGATTTAGATTATCTTTGATAAAGATGAAGGGAGAGATATCCTTGCCTTCAGTTATTATTCCCGCCGATTTTCTCGTTGAGGTTTCAAGAAATGTCGGTTCTGACAAAACGGTTAAATTTTCCTATTCAGCGGAAGAAAAAGCGGTTAGGTTCTCAACCTCATCGGGAGATTTTATCTCGAGGTTGATAGAGGGCGACTTTCCTCCTTTTGAGAGGATAATTCAGACAGAACATCAGACATCTGTTATTGTAGACAGGGAAGGGCTCTTGAGGGGGATTAGACTAGTGTCAGTTTTTGCGAGGGACTTTTCTCATATAGTGGTATGTGAGTTTAAAAAGGACGGACTTCATATGCGTCCAAAAAAGGAGGCTAGAGGCGAAAACGAGACATTTCAAGATATTGAGATTAAAGGTGAAGAACAAACAGTCGCTTTCAACTACAAATTTTTACTCGACTTTTTGAATGTTACCAAGAGCAAGACGGTGGAGATAGAAATTCTTCGACCGGACGCACCGGTGACTTTCAGATCGGACCAAAAAGAATTCCAGCATATAATCATGCCAGTAAGAATTCAGGAATAAAAACTACATTGTTGTGACGAAAAACTCCGCCGGTATCTGAGGAAGCGATTGGAATAACTGTATTTTTTTAGAAACTCCTGAAAGTGATACCGCTTCGGAAACGATATATTTACCCTGCGGTTTCAATAGATTGCTACCAAGGATACCCAATTTGGTTCTTGTTTGTAAAACTCTTACTATAAATATTTTAGTGTCAGCCGGCATAGCAAGATTGTTTGTTTTGCAATTAAAGTTTGTACCACCTATCGTTGCACCAGCTCCATTTCTTATGTTATCGACTCCCGTACCACCGGGTGATGTGATAATTCCACCCGAATCGGATATATATTTTTTTACCGTATACGGGCCATTTCCGGAAATAATGGTTATTTCAAGAGCAATCGAGTTGCAGTTTGTTCCTTCCGAGGCATAATAAGTCGTGATCGATCCGTTATAAGCGGCTCCGGAGAAATTACCATCATTGTAGTTTGTCATATAAAAGGTGTATTGTTGATCTTTTTGTACGAGGGGGCTGACGAAATTTGTTCCCGTATTGGTCTGTACCTGCACGCGACTGTTGGCGAGATCGATGCCGGAAAGGTTTGACAGATGCATGCTATCGAATACATTATTGGTGCCAATCGCTACCCTGTCGCCTATAGCTTTTTCAATACCCGCTTCGGCGGCAGCCAGTGTTTTTTGGGACTCTTCTTCGAGTTTGGTTACCTGAGTTTCTGTCGTTGATTTGAATGAAATGGTGGTGACAACCGTAATTATAGTTGCCAGCAGCATTATTACTATAAGGAGAGCCTGTCCCTGTTTATTATTTTTTTTTGATAAATTAACTTCCCTTTTCATCTTTTTATTGTAATTGTTTCCAATCGTATGTTGCTGTCGATATGTATGGCAACAGATTTATATATTGATCTACATCAAAAGCGATAAAGAGACTCGGCTTTCGATTATCGACTCTTACGCGCGTGATGTTTACAGGATTTGATGTACTAGCCAAGTTGCCGACTATTTTTAACGGTTCATCACTCGTACCAAAGTCAATTCTATTGGCAACGAATACTCCTTGGGCCTCATTTACCATCTGAGCTCCATCATAGAAGTTTATTTGATCGGCAATGATAGCGGTTGAGGACGGTTGTGCGGGCGTAAAGTTTGCCGTTGATATCGAAACAGTTCCCAGAACGATTAGAGTGACGTTTTTACTATTGAAATGAGCGGCATTATTTATGACCAGTGGACCGCTTACTCCCCCATCCCACACGTTTATTTTATCCGAGGATAATTGATTTAAGTTAGTGATGGTCTGATAACTTTTTCGAGTTTTAACATACTCGATGAATCTCTGATAATTGAATGGTGTGGCAGTGAAATAATTATTTGTGGTCCAGTTTTGACCGGGCGGATAAGGAGGAGTTGATTTACGTGAAACAAAAGCATTCCCCCACGAAGGAGATGCCCCAAAAACACCGGTTCCGACACCGCCAATGTGCCCGGAGTCGTCGCCGATAATTAAGAAGTTACCGTCGTTGTTATAATCATCGGTCGGGTCAAAAAGCGTAGTGAAAACAGGGAAAGGAGAAGATAATCCCCCATGAGCAACAATACTGGTATTTTTTATTTTCATAAAAGTCAGTCCAGGGTTAAGTACAAAAAATACATTCTGATTAATGGTTGGCGTACTACCACCATTAGTATCGAGATCTACGGGAATTTGGATATTACTGTTGCATGTTGTCGGGCCAGTCTGTACGCATGGACCGGTGTAAATCTGTGGGTTATAACCAGTCGCGGCTATAATAAACGGCTGAACCGGTACAGGATCGGAATTTACGTTGTCTAAGGTTATCGTACAGCTGAAACCATTAGTGTGCGCCGGTGTGCCCGATGTGGAGGTACCACAGCTCGATGTTATGCCAATTGCACTCAGTGAAGGTGTGGCTGTGAAGTTTGTCGATGTTCCAGAAGTTCCCGTCAGAGAAAATGGCGGTGTACTCTGATTGTCGAATTCCCCAACCGTTATCGGCGGACCTCCCCCCGGGTTAATAACGGCCACAGGATAAGCGACTTTTACGAAGGAAATCTCGGTGCAGGCGGCAAGATAGTTTTCGGAACATACCTGGGCATAATAAGTGGTGTTGTTTTTGAGTATTCCGTCAGCGATAGTGGTTGTGTAAGAGCGGGAATTTGCCGGGATGTTGTCTACAGTTATTATCCTCGACGTGAAATCATCATTATCATCTATATATATACTGAAACTCGTGTTAGAGTTCCCGGCACAGTTGTTTCCCCATGCTGTGCCACAACCGCCAACGTTTCCTGCCGGGAAATTCCAGCTTAGTTTTACAAACCTGGTATGAATTGTTGTTCCACCGTCGGGTTGTGTTGCCTTTAGTCCAGTCGGAGCCTGCGGTTGTGTGCTGGTACAGCATGTAACCGGTTTGGTCTGTCCACAAGTAAGTCCATTTTTACAGGTTCCCGGACAACAAGGTCCGGAGCAAGTGCAGGTTTGGTTTGTTGTTGTAGTGCCACAGGCGGATGGACAAGTGCCAGATGTGGTGCCGCCACTAACTGTTTGTTTACAAAATCCACCTTCGGGACTACATGAATTTGTTCCCGCCCCAGGTACGGCAACACAAGATATCGCTGAGCAAGCGGTATGAAATGGAGTAGGTGTTGG
>CAYMOO010000001.1:24015-93591 GCA_964392185.1 uncultured Gammaproteobacteria bacterium | reverse complement strand
GTTATTGTTCCGGAAAGCGATGTGCTACTTCCAACATCAAGTGTTGTACCGTCTGGTTGAGTAAAAAGTAATGTCGAGCCCGAAGGGCAAGACAACCCAGCACCTGATCCGGGAGTTGGAGAGGGTGTGGATGTGATAGTAGGTATAGGGGTTGGAGTTTTGGTAGGTGTGGGGGTTTTGGTCGAAGTAGGTGCTGATGTTGGGGTTGATGATACGCATGAAGTAGAGCTCACCGTTACAGCATAATCTAATTGGGAGGTGCGTGGATTTATATTTACCGTTGTCTGACCCTTACAATCCCCGGAATCCATTGTTACAGGCTCTCCATACATTATGGTTCCGGACTTATTAATATACATATTACATGTCGCGCTGAACGAAAGTGGTATGTCAAACGAACTGCCCGCGGTAGCGTTCGCCGCAACCTTAAATGTATATCTCTTGCCTTGTGGGACACCGACACCCGAGCCAGCAATATTCTGCGTATTCGTAAGGGTGATAAATGAAGGAAGCCAGCTCTGATCTATGGTGTATGATGGTTGATTACATGTAAATGTATAAGGATATACACGCGAGTTTCCATCAGTCGATCCGACGCGTTCATCAATGTCGAACCAATTATCTCCTCCCCATCCATAAGGGGGTGAGTCAAAATATGCTCCGGTCATAACCCAATCTCCTACCGCACGGACATCAACAGTAAAGGTACATCCACGTCCTGTGCCACCGGCAATTGAAGCATTGATATTTTCCCCAAGACTGATCGGGCGGCAGTTGTCGGTATCTTTTCTAAAAGCTACGACTTCTGCTCGCACTTTTGGAGCAGCTAGAAAGTATGTTAAAAAAAGATATGTAAAAAAAAGCAGTCCACCTGCTATTACCAAGCGATTTCTAAATGATGCCAGTTTAGCTAACGGATAATACATACTTATTTACAGAACCTTTTTTTTATTAATATAAAATGTAACTATACCTATAATCAGGAAAGCAATTATGATTATAACAAGCGCTATTAATTTTCTATTAGACTGCTGTTTAGGGTTGGTCTGCGAGATAGAGACACCAGAAGATACTGTAAACGATACTTTTGGCAACAACTTACCATACTTCGCTTCTGCTATGTATGTTCCGGAAGGAAGTTTGCCGATAGAGTAATATCCGGAAGAAGCGCTGAAGTTGGGCGTCGATGTTACGACCTTTTCTCCCTGCTTGATTCGTATACCATCCAACACCGTACCGTCGTTTACGTTTTGACCACAAGAATTTTTCGTCTCTATTAATATTCGATCGCTTTGCGAATCATCATAAGAAAGTTTTACTTCCTTTACAGAGTTGTCGAAAAGTTTACAGTCATAATGGGTTCGAACCGCTCTTGATTTTCCATTTTGAACAAAAATTGCTTCTACCCAAAAATCGTTCGGAGTTGATAATTTTGACAAAGGTATGCTTATTGCATGAACATCACCGTCAAATGACTGTGTAGTTGATGATGATTCGACGGCTTTTTCACTAGCGTTTAAAACGCTCAGTTTTACTGTGGTTGTAGCTGATTTTTTTGGAGTTGGTGAATGAAAACATACCCAAGCACGTGATTGGCGTGTTGCCGGAAAATCAGAAACACCGACATCATTCATGCGTAAGTCGCCCGGTGCTTCTCCGTTTGTGGCAAAACGGTACTTAAACATCGATTGTATCGGGGAATTAATTTCAAGAAGCACGACATACGCCCCGGCCGAGGGTGGATTAAATGTAAATAAAACACTTTTCTGTGGCGGTTTATACTCAGAAGTTGTTTCGGATATCAATTTGTTGCCGTCAGTATCTTCGAAGGAATACACTTTTATTTTTACAGGCAAGCTGGTTTTTTCAGACCGATTATCAATAAGGTTAACCGATAACTGGACTGGACCTTCCGGAAATTCAAATATTTGTTCGCGTATCTTGTGGTGTGCACTATTAACCTGAAGTGTGTCGATATCGAAATATAGGTCGGGTTTTGTGTTGGAGCTGATCGAGAAGTTAGTTATACCAGCATTATCCTCTTCCAGGAATGACCGCCCACCATAATGGAAAGCCTGTTTTGAAAAAATATAGTACTGAATAATATATTTACCTTCAGGATAAGTTTTTTTTATCGGCAATTTGAAATCCAACCGTTTTGTTTCGTTTGGTAGAAAATTTAAATGTTCTAAAAGCGTTGCTTTGTCTATAAGATAATGACCATTATCTTCGCTTGTTGAAGTGTTTAGTCGGCGTACATGAGCATAAAGTATTACATCTACTAATGGAAAAGAATTGTTGTTAACTATACTTCCGGAAAATTTTGCTACATCGCCGGGTTTATATGCTTCTCCTTGTGTAGAAAACTGAGTCTTAATTTTTCCGTAGTTGTAATATTTAAAACAGCTCTCAATTTTAATGTCAGATGTTTGGGCGAAAATCGCTGCTGGAGCTACTAGAAAAAATACGTATAAAAAGAAGCTTAGACACCAGTAAATTATGGCGCGCATATGTCTACAATGTACTTAATTTTTAATATTTAGTCAAGAAGTCCGGCTGAGACAAATCATATTTATTCCTGTCTTTCGAAGTAATAAGTGAGAAAGCTTTTTGCTATTGGAGCCGCTATGTCGGATCCCTGTCCCGAATCTTCAACCAAAACAGTTACAGCGATCTCTGGTTTATCTGCCGGTGCGTATGTGGTGAACCAAGCGTGCGGCTTTCCTGATTCGGCGTGCGATTCGGCGGTGCCCGTTTTACACGCCACCTGAATTGGCTTGGTCTTTGCTTCTCCCGAAGCCTCATGTACGTCGAAGTGAAAGAAGGGCCAACCGGTGCCTCCGGCAGAGCATGCATCGACCATACCTTTTTTTATCAAAGATATAGTTTTTGCAGTCAGCGGAGTTTTTTCGCAGTCTCGATTTGCGGGTCCAAGATATGAACCTATTTTTAGGAGGGTAGGTTTGCATAAATATCCATCGCTGGCAATTACGTTAGTCATCCGTGCCACCTGAAGCGGTGTTACATTCAAGTACCCTTGACCTATTGAGAGATTGTATGTATCTCCAAGAAACCACTTTTCTTTCAATTTTTCTTCCTTCCAGAAAGGAAAAGGTATTATTCCCTCACTTTCATTTATGGGCAGGTCGTTGTTTTTGCCGTAGCCGAATATTTCCGACCAGCGTTTTATCTTTGTGGGGCCCAATTTTTCACCTGTCTTATAGAAAAATATATCGTTGGATCTTTTTATTGCGGTTACGATGTCAACCAAACCCTCGGTTTTACCATGTTCGAGGTAAAACCAGTTGCCGAAGCTTTGGGTACCGGCCAAAATTTTACCCGTATCTTCTATGGTTGTTGTTTCATTTATAGCCCCCTCTTCAAGAGCGGCCGCAGCTACTACCAATTTGAACGTTGATCCCGGAGGATAAGTACCCTCGGTCGCCCGATCAAATAAGGGTTTCTCTTTATCTACGATATATTTTTTAGTTTCTTCGGTGACCTCATCCTCGAAAAACTGGATGTTGTACGAAGGAGATGATACTAAAGTGATTATTTCGCCCGTGTCGGGAATGGCTGCAACCACAACTGCCCGCTGTCCTTTTATAATCTCATACGCCTTTGATTGAAGATATTGATCGATGGAAACCTGGATTGTTTTTCCGTCAACAGGAGAAGATACGGAAAGCGTTCTTAAATACGATCCCTTGGCATTCACTTCGATGAGTTTTTTACCCCTCTTACCACGCAATTCACATTCATAAGCTTTCTCTATAGATTTTTTACCCACTTTGTCACCCGGGACAAGTTTATATATGCAAGGATCGTTTTTAATATCGGTAGCATCAGCTGTCTGTCTATACCCCAAGACATGGGCAATCGATTCGGGATCGTTGTATATTCTGCGGGAATATACACGTGAATTCTCCGACTCATTTTCCAAGGTGATATTGTTGGCCAGCGTCATACCCTTTCTGTCCACGATACTTCCTCTTTTAGCCTCGATAACAACCTCTCTCATCCGGTTATTTTCCGACAGATTTCTGTAGTAGGTCCCCTTGACGACAGAAAGTTGAAAGAGTCTCAAAGAGATTGTCAGAAAAGCCATTATGATAATTAAAAAAAATCCTCCTAGCTTCAACGCCGATCTGCCAGACCGTTTCCTGTTAAAACTCATTCCACCGTCGTACCCTTTTTCTATTATTTGTAGTTTTATCATAAGGTGAAAACAACATCGAGGCAGTAAGAATGATAGAAGTATATAACACCGACACGACCTATTATTCTATTATTGATCTTTCTTCTTCTGAGGCGATAACACGGAAACCCACATGCGACTGTCCCGCAAAGAACAGTCCCTCGCCGACTCCAGCCGAAAGCAAAAAGTGTTTTTCACCCCCGGTGAGATAAAAGGTCTCTGTAATGCGATCTACCGCTGCGGTCGACTGTTTTAAGATTATTTGTAAACTTGAGTTGGTAATTATGGCCTTACCTTCTTCCGTACTCAAAAAATCTTCCACATCCTGGGTTATGGTAGTCATTCCCAATAGATATTTTCTTGCACGTTTGGCGAAATTGTGAAGATAGGCACCGGAATCTTTATTTTTTATTAAATACCAGGCCTCATCGACTATGAGGACTCGTTTTCGTCGGTTTTTTCTTACTCTGTTCCATATATAATCCAGAACGATAGACATAGCTACGGGCCGCAAATTTTCTTCCAGATCTCTTATTCCGAAAACAGTGAAGGGATTTTTGATGTCGAAATTAGATTGATGATTAAAGATGCCCGCCGCGGAACCCTTGACGAATTTTTCCAACCGATCGGAAAGCTCTCTGGCTTCTGGCGATTCCATCCCTATGAGAATTTTATACAGATCTTCAAGCAGCGGTGGTTCCGTTTTGAATGTTTCCGGATCCTGAGTAATACCCTTCTCTTTATAAGTCAAAACTAGCGCTCGGTCCAATAATGCGTCTTGTGCTGGTGTAACCTCACCCATGATTACTTTCATAAGGGAGTGTAAATTCAGCACTTTATTAGTGAGTTCGTCCGGTTCCGGATTGTCGGTTGCCAGATCGAAAGGATTTATCTTATATTTTGAAGATAGAGAGAACTCGACAAACTCTCCCCCCACCGACTGTGAGAGCTTCTCATACTCGTTTTCCGGATCGAGAATGATAACGTGCACATCCATCATGAGCAGCCGCAATGTTTCTAGTTTTACCAAAAAGCTTTTACCACCACCCGACTTACCCATGATAACGGAGTTGGCATTTTCTAGAGTAAAACGGTCGAAAATTATCAAACTGCCGTCGTGCTGGTTGATGCCGTAAAGAATACCCTCATTTTTGGTGAGTGCAGCAGTTGAAAAAGGGAAGGTCATGGCCAAAGAAGTTGTATCCATGTTACGCCAGACGGAAAGTTTATCATAAAACATCGGTAAGGTTGACTTGAAGCCCTCTTCCATCTCAAGCGTCGCTCGCTTGGCGATGATAAGTAGAGAAGAAAGCGTTGAGTCTATTTGTTTGCATATTTGATCCAGTTCATCAAGGCTATCTGCCGGAACGGTTATATAAAGCCCGAACTGAAAGAACCTCTCCGATCCTTTGGCGAGTTCAGCCTGGAGCGCAAGAGCATCATCGAGCGCTACCTGCACCGTCGGATCAACTACTTTTCCTGCTTTTATATCACCTTCGATTGTCGCCTCCATCTCGGCTATTTTTCGTCGCAGTTCCTCAAGAACAACTTTTGCCTCGGTCGGATAGATATACATCGATGTGTACACAGGATGATCGAATGTTATCAGAGAGTATAACCAATTGGCATTCACATATCTTGGATAACCAACCACGTATAGCGTCCGATAATATTTATCATCGATTTTTATATTATTAAAATCCACTTCAACAAAAGACGGCGCAATCATATCTTTGATCGCTAGAGTACCCTTAGCCATTACGTCGGCCACATTCTGAGATGTTGAGGGGATTTTTCCTGATGATTTTTTGTTTCCTGATCCGAACATATTATTAAGTTAACCCGTTGTTGTTATAACGTCAGTGTAACTGGCAATGGGCGCCAACTGTCTTCCTGTCGATGATGGATTATATAGGTTATAAAAAAGATCAACGATCTCCTGTTGTTGCATCACTGTCGATCTCAAGCCGACTTTTGCCAATAAGCGCAAAAGATGATCCCTTTTTGGATACAGAGAGGCCTTCGCTCTGCTAAAAATATATTCTTTATTCATACCTTTGGTGTTTACTCCGGATACTCCGAGCTCGAGCGGGTTGAAGGGGATTGTGAAAAAAAATCTTTTTTCGAGGACGGTGTTTATTTTCACAATGTCTTGAATGAATTCTTTATATGAGTTGAGGCGGTTTTTTATAAGGGTGTTTGATTGAGTTTTGATTTTGCCGTTAAGGTATTCTATATATGAAGAAATATCCATTCTTTTGGAAAGGATAAGGATCTGAACAGGAAAAGACAAAGAATTGAGTAAGCTCGCGTATGAATAGATTATTGAGGCCTGCTCTTCCTGAGATAGAAGCCAGAAGTTTACCGCTCCGATTTCTATGATGCAAGTCGCAGAAAAATCTTTCATCAGTAAAATATCATCTTTAACGTCTTCGATCGCGATGAAGCTCTGTGTTGTCGCTTTTATGGGTGATGTGGGTTTTTTTGGCTGCATAATGTCACAACATTTCCTTCGAATGGATTTCTAAACTGTTTATCGGTGCACTTGTTATCGTGATTTTCATTGTATCAAAAAAATACCCTTCTTTAGCATCCTTGGGTTCGAGAGTATATTCTCCCGGTGGAATAGTATGAAAGGTGGCAAAAACACCATGGGGGTTTGTTTTCAGAAGTCTTATCGGCTTATTGCTTTTATCTTTAATGTAAATAAGCACACCAGGAAGAGGTATCTTTTTGTTGTTTTTGATGGTGCCCATGAGGAAGGGTTTGTTGGGCGCCTCTACTGTCGGCTGAAGCGATTTGGGTAACGGCGTCGCTCCATTTGGTGCTTTTTTTGCCGGAGCCAAAGGAGTTTTTAATGTCGTTTTTTCAGTTGCTGCTTTGTTGATTAGGTTTTGGATCTCTAATTTTTTGTTATTTGGTTGGGGTTTGGGTTGTGTTCTTGATAAATACGATGATAATTTTTCTCTGGTTTCGATGTGGGCCGAAACTTTGTGTGGATCCGATATATAATATAAATCCTGTAAAACAAGTATCGCGGGATTATTTTTATGATATGTATACTGTGTAGGCGAATTGAGTCTTTTCCATAAGTTTTTTAGCCACACATCGAGTGGTCTGTCTTGGATTGGTAAGAATGCAAACGCGATTCCGGCGCCTGCGGTTACGAAAGCGGCCATTATATTTATAAAGGGAATCGGTATAAGTTTGAAGACGACAAAAGCACTGGGGAAGAACACGACCAGATATAGAAACTGATGTAAAGTCATAAACCCGATAAGTTTGAATTCAAAGGAGGTTATTTGTCTTGGGATCGGGTGTTGTTCCATAATGTTTAAGTATAAACATTATAAACGTTATAAACGACTAGTGCAGACGAAGAGAGTTAAAGATTAGCGGTAAGTGATTGGTTTTTCTGTCTGTGGCAGGAGGAGGCTCATTTTTCTGCTCTTGACATTTATTCGCTCTATAAATACGGTGATTTTCTGACCAATTTTTATATTTTCAGCACCGGCAAGCTTACTTACATGAATAAGACCCTCTACTCCCGGTTCTAATCGGACAAAGTATCCATATTGTTCTTTTCTCACAACTTCGCCTTCGATAGCTTTATCTTTCGGATACTTTTCCTCTATTGAGTCCCAAGGATCCTTACTGAAGCGCTTTATCGAAAGATTTAATTTAAGATCTGTTTCGTTCTTTTCCACGACGATTACATTTATCGTCTCGCCCTGTCGTACATAAGAAGAAGTATCGGTCACTTTTTCCCAAGAAATTTCAGATATGTGAACCAATCCCTCAACACCGTTTACTTCACAGAAAACTCCAAATTCAGATACGCCAAGTACTTTCGCTTCATATTTTTCGCCGACTTTTATTTTGTCGAACCTCTCTTTTAATTCTTTATGTGAGATGTTCAGTGCGGAAGCCTTTTGAGATACTACTAAGCGGTTTTTTATCTGGTCTACCTCTAGCACCTTCACTTTAATTTTTTGTTTTTCAAGCTTTTCCGGGCTATTGAGAAAGTCGGCGGTAAGTTGTATTTTTGGGATAACACCACGAATTCCCATGAAGTCGATAAAGACTCCACCTTTACCATACTCTCCACACACTACTTCGATGTTTTCTTCATTTTCTTTCTTCTGCTTTAATATGTCCCACTTACCTTTTTCGAAAAATTTTCTCATTGAAACAACTGGAAAACCTTCTTTGGATTCTTCAGAAATGACTCTTATATGTACGGTGTCCCCGATTTTAAGATAAGGCAGATAAGTTGAGATTTCTTTGACTTCACGATCCCCGAGCACGGCATGTGCTTTGCCACCCACATTAAAGGTGACACCTTTTTTTGAAAGCGCAACAATTTTTGCATCAAGCTCTTGACTCTTCTTAACTGTAGCTACTGTTCCTTTTTGAAGAAGTGACTCCATTAGGTTCTGATTTTGAGTCGTTGTTTTTGTCTTTGTTTTTTTTGTTGGCATGAGTTTGAGATGTCCTCCTTTTTTTTAGCTCAATCCTTTTGGGATTAGGAATATACTTTACCAAACGATGGCGCAAAAAACAAGTCCATATATTACTGTTGCGACAATTACGTTTTTTCGGCCAAAATTAAACCATCAAAAAACCCGTCATTTTTTAGGAGACGGGTTTTTTGTCTGGTTGGTTATTTAATCATTCTTTTCAAGCTTTTTCCAGCTGTGAAACCTGGAGTTTTGGTCGAAGGAATCTGGATGACTGCTCCGGTTTGAGGATTGCGTCCTTTTCTGGCTGCTCGTTTTCTAACCATAAAAGTGCCGAAACCGGTGACGACTACTTTCTCACCACGTTTCATAGCTTCGGTAACAGAACCAAAAACTGCATTAACTGCATCTTTGGCTGCTTTGGATGTTAGTCCAACCTTTTTACTTACTTGAGCCACTAAATCTGCTTTTGTCATAATATTGTCACCCCCTTCCTTAATAAATTATTAGTTGCGGAAAGAGGCGTGATTTGGATTTTTTATTGTATCGCAACCACGTCTGCCTTCCGTTTTGGCAAGATAAAGATACGGAAAAGCTTAGTGGTTTTTGGGCGTCTTGTCAATCTATATTTTGAATATCTTTATGTAACAATCTATATCAAATTTATAGCGTCACAGTAATATAATCATTACATTATATTTTCGTTGTTTCTTCCGCTCGATATTCGCGAATAATAGTGACTTTTATTTGACCGGGAAACACGTCGAATTTTTTTTCCAAACTCTCTTTTATTTTTTTTGCCAATATTGCACACTCTTCGTCGGACACCTCTTCCGGCTTAACTATGATGCGAAGTTCTCGGCCGGCTTGAAGTGCGTACGCTTCGCGTACACCCTTCTCTACTCGAGCAATATCCTCAATAGTTTTAATTCTTTTTATATATTCTTGTAAATCTTCGTGTCTCGCTCCGGGTCTGCCACCGGAAACAGCGTCCGCTATATAGACAATAATAGCCTCGATGGAGGGAAAAGGGATATCCTCATGGTGGGCAGCCACACAGTCGACAACCGGTTTGGGAAAATGATATCTATTCAGAAGGTCTACACCCAGATCAACATGTGAACCTTCTTTGTCATTGACTACTTTACCAATATCGTGGAGTAGACAACCCAGTTTCACCGTATTGACGTTAGCCTTCAGTTCGTGCGCCAGGGCAACGCCAATGCGCGTTTCTTCCAGAGTATGTAAGATCATGTTTTGTCCATACGAATATCTGTATTTGAATTTTCCGAGGAACTTTGTCACTTCTTGGGGAAGATTGAAAATACCTACTTTATGAGCCAGCTCGTTGCCGCTTTTGAATATTATCATTTCTATTTCCTCCCTTACTTTTTTAACTATTTCTTCTATACGTTGTGGTTGTATTCTGCCATCACGGATAAGTCTTTCGAGTGATATGCGAGCGATTTCACGTCTTACCGAATCAAATGATGAAAGACGCATTACTCCCTCTTCTTCCAGGTCTACATCGACGCCGGTTGCAAGTTCAAAGGCACGAATGTTGCGGCCATCCTTACCGATTATTCGCCCCTTAAATTCTTCGTTTGGAAGTTGGACTACCGACAGTGTATACTCTGCGGTATAGTCGGTAGCGCCATATCTCATTGAATCTATTAGTAATTCTTTAGCTTTCTCTTCGACGTTGATTTTTATTTCTTCTTCCGCTTGCTTTATTCTTTTGGCGACATCAGCCTTAAGTTTATCTTCCCAGCCGAGCAACATGAGATTTCTTGCCTGATCTTTGGTCATCTGAGCGACAGATTCTAACTTAAGTAAAATTTGGTCTTTTTTATCTTCCAGTTCTTTTTTCAGGCCTTCAATTTTTTGTTTTTCGCGGTCGTTTTGAGACCGATCGCGAACTAAAGACGCTCTTTGATCTTCCAATTGCTGTTCTTTGCGGTTGAGGTTTTTTTCCAGTTCCAAACCTTCAGACAATGTCTTTCTCGCTTCTCTTTCCGCTTCCTGTTTTATCCTTAGAGCCTCTTCATTTGCTTTTAGGAGAATTTCTTTAGCTTTTTGTTTTGTGCGCAATATTTCTTCCTGACGCTCTTCTTCGCTTTGAAAGAGGCGCTTAAAAAATGTTTTAAACATAATAATAGAATTAATTACGGATAAAGCGAAGTTTATATCTGAGAAACAGTATTAGCTTACGTCAATGAAGAAAAACCGTCAAATAAAATTGTTGGTTTTTCTAGTAAGAAAAGGCTAGGTTTATCTGGTATATGTGTTAATTTTATTGCGAAAACAAATTCGAGATGGAATATTTGACCAAATAATAGTTGCTGTTTTTTACAGATATAACTAAAATTCATGTGTTCGTCTTACCCGATTCTTAGTCGAAATTTATAATTGTCAGTATTTTACTTGTTTTCTTCCAGTTTATCAACAACTTTTTTGATCGTTTCCCAAGAAAATCCTCTACGTTGGAGTAATGCAGCAACCTTGCGGAATCTTTCCTTAGGGTGTAAATCACCCATTCTCGACCATTTACTCGCGATGGCTCTGTATGCCATCTCAGTATCATCAGGTTTATTCTCGATGAAGTATTTATCCAACAGCTCCCTTTCTACGCCCATGCGCATAAGCTCGCCCCGCAACACATATTCCCCCTTTGGCTTACTTGAATTGCGCGAATTTACGAACCACTCTGTAAAGGCACTATCATCGATATATTTATTTTTTTCCAGAGACTCTACGGCTTTGTTTATTCCTTCTTCGCTCCAGGAGCGGTCGGTAGCTTTTTTATTGAGATATGCAACAACCTCCTTCTTAGTTCTTGGCCGAAATTTAAGATAAAAATATGCCGAATTCAGAATTTCTTCGATTTCATCTTTATTCATGTCTTAAGAATTTGGTTGTGTTGTTATCTTGTCTGTTACTTCCTTGATTATCTGCTTTTTTAATTTTTCGTCTTTTTCTAAAACTTCCTTTATTTGTTCCTTACCTTGCGCCAAAGTCTGGTCTTTGTATTTAAGGAATGAGCCGCTTTTGGTTATGACCCCAGCGTTTATTGCTGTATCAACCAACCCTTCTATTCTATCGACACCCTCTGCGGTTATCACTATCTCAGCCTCTTTAAAAGGAGGGGCGACTTTGTTTTTGACGATTTTTACTCGTGCTCTCGCTCCATAAACATTGCCGTTTTTTTTGAGTGTTTCTATCTTGCGTACATCCATACGTACCGAGGCGTAAAATTTAAGCGCCATACCTCCGGTAGTTGTTTCCGGATTTCCGAACATGACGCCTATTTTTAACCGTAGTTGGTTGGTGAATATGATGGTAGTTTTGGATTTGGAGACAACTCCGGTAAGCTTGCGCAACGCTTGGGACATGAGGCGGGCCTGTACTCCCATTTGAGAGTCGCCCATTTCGCCCTCGATTTCCGATCGAGGAACAAGTGCTGCGACAGAATCGACAACAACCAGATCAATACCACCCGATCTTATTAACGCCTCCGTAATCTCAAGAGCTTGTTCGCCTGTATCCGGCTGAGAAACAAGTAAGTCCTCCAGTTTGACACCGATTGTTTTAGCCCATACCGGATCCAAAGCATGTTCGGCATCGACAAAGGCGGCTGTTCCACCAGATTTTTGCGTTTCTGCTATAAGTGAAAGACACAATGTGGTTTTACCGGAAGATTCCGGACCAAAAATTTCTATGATTCTTCCTTTTGGCACGCCTCCCACACCAAGTGCAAAGTCGAGGGGCATGATACCGGTTGGAATTACATCGATTGCTGTTGCTGGTTTTTCACCGAGTCTCATTATCGAGCCTTTACCGAATTGTTTTTGTATCTGCTCGATCGCCATATTAACTGCCTGTTTTTTTTGACTGTTCGTATCTGTTGTTTTCATATTTTGAAACTAAATATTAAAGGATTGTACCATTGTAGCAGAATCACATTAGATGTCTATCGTATATAGTCTACACCATTTAAACGACATATATCAGGGCAACCACGATTATTCCCCAGAGTGCCATCGTGATCATGAGTGGTTTGTCGGTTGTGATTATCTTTTCTGGCCTTTCCCCTTCAGATTTTTCATAAAGAAGCTGAGCGTATCTCGATATACCGTAAACAACCACCGGGATCGTTATCATCATCCATTTTCTAGCCTCAAAGTTAGGATACAAATAAGAAAAATACCAAGATAACAATCCTTTTGTCGCCGGCAATTTTTCTTGGTATGTATAGGTGGAATAACTTATCAGTGTTGCGGTTGCAAATACATACGTAAGAAAATCAAGGAGTGGTCCTTTATAGCCATAGAGAGATTCCCGCGTTCCTTTTACGTGCGATTTCAGCTCGGCATGTCTTTTTATCGTTGCCATAAAGAGGGAAATGAAGAAAATTGTCAGCAAGAGCCAGATTGGTATATGGAATCCAGACACAACTTCGCCTGCAAAAGTCCGGATCATGAACGAAAAGGAAATGGTGAATATATCGATTACAGGATATTTTTTTAGATAAAGAGAATATATGAAGTGCAGCATTATGAAAACAAGAGCCAACAGGAAAAATTGCACCGATATTCCAAGAGCGACAAGAAGAGACACGATTGTTAATATGAAAACAAAAAATGTTGCCTGTGCAATCGATATCTTTCCGGAAGCAAGAGGGCGGTTGCGTTTTACAGGGTGGTTTTTATCGTATTTATAATCGATTATGTCGTTGAGAATATAAGATGCCGATGATAATAGGCAAAAGTTTAGGAAGGCGTAAAGGCTTATTGATAATTGGTCCCAGCGGAACAAATTTCCGGAAAAAAGAATCGCTGTCAAAACGACCAAGTTTTTTACCCACTGATTTACTCTCAAAACACGGGCGGCAAGCAGGAACGATTCTTTTTGTTTCATCAAGAGAATTATACTATATATAATATATCTATAGCCAGCCAGCAAAAGGAAAATATATGCAGGCTGCGGATTGTATTAAGGGCGGCAATAGTGTAAGATACTGTAATCATGTATTCCTTGAAAAGACCCTTTTTAGTTATACCGCGCTTGATCGAACAACCTACTTGGGGTGGGGACTATATCCTGGAAATGAAGGGGTGGTCCGAATTACCCCAGCTCAAAGGTAAAAAGATCGGTCAGAGTTATGAGCTATTTGGCAGATCTAAGTTATTGTTAAATGTAAACGACACCGACTTCAATCGATTTTTGCCCGAGATAAGCTCGGCAGACGGGAATCTAATGCAGGATCAAGACTTCCATTTATTGGAAGGCAAGGATTATATTACTGTAGGTCACATCGCCAAACACATGCCTCTGCTTCTCAAGATGAATCAGGCCTATGGTAACTCTTTTCAACTACATATAAAACCTGGTGTGTCACACTCTCACTGGAAACCAAAACCCGAATCCTGGTATTATTTCGAGCCCGGACTTGTTAGTTTTGGTATCAAAGAAGGCGTTGACTTAAACGAATATAAAAACATTTGTCATTTAGTAAACAATGAGATGATGCGTTTGAGCAATCTAGTTAAATCAGGAGAAATGCCCATAGAACAAGCAAAAAATCAAGCCCACATCTTTATAGCGAATAACAATCCTAAGCAGTTCGTAAATATCCATGAAACCCAAAAGGATTCGATAATAGATTTAAGTGCGGGAGCCGTTCATCATTCATGGGAAGAAGATCGTCAACAATTTCCCAGCGGTAATATTCTTTACGAAATACAACTCGATGTTATGGATCCTATCTGTACTATCAGATCTTTCGATCAAGGAAAAATGAAGGAAGACGGCTCTATCAGGAAGATTCACATAGACGATTATTTTCGATTTATTGATTCGGATCCGTTGGCAAACGATATAAAAAATGCAACCAGATTGCCCGATGGAAATTCTCTTCTGAAAACACCTTACTATTTTATGGATCGCTTGGAAATAAGTCATGACTTCGGAGATCACACGGGTAATAATTTCGTTCATTTGTTCGTGCGTCAAGGAGCGATAGAGGTTGATGGTCCTGAGGGGAATGTGCGCGTGGGGCAAGGACACTCGTGTTTCATACCAAAGGAATGTGGTTTCTACAAAATTAAGCCCCAAACCGGAAAAGCAACCATTCTTAAAAGTTATCCCGCCTAAGCTGTGCGACGATCTTAAAATTTTTACACTATGAAGCTCAAACATCAAGGGTCCAGCCAAGTCGACACCGAAAAATTTACAAAAATTACCGAAAGAGTTGTTAATTACATAGAGCATCTGTCTAAAGTAGCGAAAAGTAATAGTTATGATTTTCCGGAAAGCTCCATCAATCTTCCCGCCGATATAGAATTACTGAAACAAGTGGAGTTGTTTGCGACAAAATTTCGCAACCAGAAGCTTAAATATATAGTAGACATCGGTATAGGAGGTTCCAATCTGGGAACAAAGGCGATCTACGATGCTATGGGGGGTTTTTATGAAAATCTCGAGCCAGATAAGTTCCCGAAAATGTTTTTTGCCGACACAACGAATCCGGTTTTTTTAGCCAAACTTTGCTCGTTTATAGAATCGCGAATTTCATCAATAGAAGAAGTTGTTGTTAATGCTATAAGTAAATCAGGTGGTACTACGGAAACAACCGCCAATTTCGAGATTATCACCCAGTCTCTAGTTAAGAAATTTGGAAAATCTATTTTAGAGCGCGTTGTTGTTACTTCGGGTAAAGGTTCTAAATTTTGGCACGGTGCAGAAAAAAACAATATACAAACATTGGCTTTACCAGACACCGTTGGAGGTCGTTATTCGGTGTTTTCGACGGTAGGACTCTTTCCTTTAGCGGTTGCCGGTTTTGATATAAGGGCATTATTAGAGGGAGCTCTCAATATAAGAGAATCATGTTTGGATAGAAATTGGGAAAAAAACCCCGCTCTCATTTCGGCGGTTTTTCTCTATGCCCATCTTCAAGAAGGTAGGGTTATCAACGATACATTTGTGTTCAACCAGGAGCTTGAATCCGTGGGGAAATGGTACCGTCAACTCATGGGCGAAAGTATCGGTAAAGAGCACGATTTAAGTGGTAAATTAGTTTACGCCGGGATAACGCCAACAGTCTCTGTTGGCTCTACCGACCTGCATTCGGTGGGTCAACTTTATTTAGGTGGTCCTAGAGATAAAACAACAACTTTCGTCTCCGCTCTTAAAAATAACAGTGACGCGCAGATTCCTTCTCATCCATTGATGCCAGGATTGGTGGAGAGTATATACGGAAAAAAAGCATCAGATATCATGCGGGCGATATTGACAGGAATTAAAGAAGCGTATAAAAAACAATCGGTGCCCTTCGTTGAGGTCGTTCTCGATGAAATTTCCGAGAAATCACTCGGGGCGTTCATGCAGTTTAAGATGATTGAGATGATGTACTTGGGTAAGCTTCTCAATGTAAACACATTTGATCAGCCACATGTAGAGCTGTATAAAATAGAAACCAAAAAAGTACTAGAGGCAAAATGATTTTAGGTGAATATTTCCAGAAGTCTTTTTTTGATATTGGGATGAAATTCCAATTTGTCAAGATCTTCTCTGGATACCCAGCGGTATTCAAGAAGTGTTCTTTCTAATTTTATTTCTTCAGTATTTTCAACATGACAAAGGAAATGTTGGCCATGATACCACCAGCCACCACTTTCAAAGACATCCTCCCCTATCCATTTATAATCTGTCACTTTCAAACCGGCTTCTTCCAGAGTTTCTCTCTTTAGGCCATCGATTATAGCTTCTTTTGGTTCTATTTTTCCACCAGGAATCGTCCAGAATCCACCGTCGACTGGCTCACTGGGAGCTTTTTTAACGACTAAGATCTGTTTATTATTATTTTCGATGAATGCGGCAACCGCAAGCACCACCGGGTATTTATCGAGCATGGTAGCTAAAATTATAACATTAATAATTAATTTAACCGTTTCAAATAATCTTCCAGAGGATTTAGCATAAATTTATGCACCGCTTGGTAGCAGGCGGTGTGGGGAGTTATCCATTTTTGGTTGGCAATATGCAATTTATCCTTCAGCCATAACATTCCGTTATCTATATTTATCAACTTATTATTTGGTGATATTACTAAATTATTGGACAAAGTCATATCCGGAATACTATGTTCATCGTTAAGTAAAAATGAAAGCGGCAACCCATAATTAGCTGCATATAGTTTACCCGCTTCAAAGTCGATGAAGTCGATAGCGCAGCCAAAACCTTCGGTTATCACCCGATCCAGCTCTAAAAAACCGAGAAGCTGGCTCCTTATTTGCGGGTCGTATATTGTGTCGAATAGGGTGAGTGGTCTAAAATCGGGTACAAATTCAGTTGCGATTATGCCGGTGGTTCTATCAAACGTCGGTAACACCTCGCTATCTGGCGCCGGTAATCGGCAACTTTTGTATATCGAATTTTCGAAACCCAGCTGCAGATAAGAAGGGTAACCAAAATAGGTTAAATTTTTTGGAATTTTGTATACGGTGTTGTCATATCGATACACTTTATTAAAAAAACCATCACCTATAATTTGCAATTCTTCGGTTTTGAGTTTTTGTCCCAACGCTTCGCGTAGCAGTGATTCTTCACGAGGAGATATTTGTCGGCTTTTTTCGATCGTGGCTGTTGACTCAATCATAATAAAAGGCGGTCTCAAAGACCGCCTTTTATTTTATCATACGCATTTTATGCGCCTTTAGAGATCACCATAAAAGCGAAAATCGGCCGGTGTCGGGTACATCAAATTGAGTCGTGCTTCCTCATATTTTACTTCTATAAAGCTTTTTATAAGCGACTCCTCAACCACTCCGGATTTCGTGAGAGTCTCACAGGATCCGAGCGCATCAAGAGTGGCAAATATAGAATTGGGTGTTTGTTTCACTCCCGACTTCTCCCAGATATTTTCGTCGAACGGTCCAAATCCGAGTTTGGTTGGGTCGAGTTTGTTTTTAATTCCGGAGATGCCGCACACGAGCTGAGCGGAAAATGACAGATAAGGGTTACATGTCGGGTCGGGGCAACGGAACTCAATCCTTTTCGACTTTTCTTCCTTGGTGAAATACATCGGGGTCCTGATTGCGGCGCTCCTGTTTCTTTTGGAAAAAGCAATTGATGTTGGGGCTTCGAAATGTGGCACTAAGCGTCTGTAAGAGTTCACCGTTGAGTTGGTGATTCCCAAAATAGCGTCGATGTGGCTCAAGAGCCCTGCTGTATAGGAAAGCGCTGTGTGTGATAACTCTCCATATCCTTTAGGGTCATAGAAAATATTTTTATTACCCTTAAAAATACTCTGATGTGTATGCATGCCCGATCCATTATCACCGTATATCGGTTTGGGTAAAAAGCACGCCATCATGTCGTATTTTTTAGCCAAATTACGGGCGACATATTTGTAGAGCATAACATGATCGGCGGTCTCAACAAGTGGTCCATAGCGGAGATCTATCTCTACTTGTCCCCCGGCGGCGACTTCATGGTGATGTACTTCAACCTTCACACCTAAACCCTCAAGGATTCTAACCATTTCCGAACGGAAACTCTGAAGCTTATCGAACGGCGGCACCGGGAAATATCCACCCTTGTTAAGTATCGGGTAACCATCCTGTTCTTCGCGGTCGATTTCTCTTTGACCAATATATATTCCCGATTCGTAAGGCGTGAGAGAAACATCTATGTAATCGAATACGAAAAACTCCAATTCCGGTCCCCAATATGAGATGTCTCCATATCCGGAATCGATAAGGTATTTTTCCGCCTTTTTTGCGGTATATCTTGGACATTTCGGATACATTTTTCCTGAATCCGGATCATAGATATCGCATATAACGATCGCGGTTTTGTCGAAGAAAGGGTCCAGATATATAGCTTCAGCATCTGGTTTAAGTAACATGTCGGATTCGTGAATAGCCATGAATCCACGTATGCTTGAACCATCAAAGCCGATGCCTTTTTTAACCGCTTCCGGCGTGAACTCTCTCGGCGTTATCGTCATATGATGCCACACACCACGAAGATCGGTAAATCTAAGATCGATATCTGTGATTTCTCCACCATCGATCAGCGAAAATAGTTTTTTTATAGTTATCATAGATTATTAAATTATCAAATATTTATGGACTCCGGTGTCGTTAGAGTATGAAGACGTCATTGTCTTGCAGTGTCTCAGCGTTGAGATGGAAGAAGTATACGAGCTATCATCTTTTTTTTCAATAGATTATCTGCCGTAAACAAGAACTATGGCCTCAGCTATTTCTCTTATAGATTTTCTTTTTTTCATTGCTTCTTCGCGGATCAGTGTGTAAGCGTCGGATTCATTTATATTTTTCTCTTTCATTAATAAGCCTTTTGCCTTTTCAACAATCTTACGCTCCAGCAATCGCGACTCCAGACTATTAACTTTCCGGGAGAGCATGATGTTTTCAAATGCTGCGGCGATAATACCCACAACCGATTTTATAAGTTCTGTCTGTTGGTTGGTGAAGTTGAAGCTTTTTTTGTTCTGGAAGTTAACAACACCTACAACCCCCTCACGATCTACTATGGGGACAGACAGAAAAGCCTCGTACAGGTCTTCCGGCAGCTCACGCACGAACTTAAAACGAATATCCTTATAAGCGTTTTTTCTTAGTACTACGGTTTTTTTATGATCAGCTACCCACCCGGTTATTCCCTCCCCGCTTTTCATCTCGATTTTTCCAATTAGTCTTTTATGTGGTTTTTTTGAAGCAATTAGTGTCAGTTTTTTATTTTCCCGATCGTAAAAATATATTAGGCACGAGTCGACAGGAATAATTTCTGTAAGTAGTCTAATTAGTTTCTTAAGAAAGGTTTCGAAGTCTAAGGTATCGAAAACGGTTAACTCCGCAAGAAGACGTACTATAGAGGGAAGCGAATCCATTTTTTTCATGGAGTTATTATATCATCGTAGCCACCTTTTTTCCCAATGCAACAGCATAATTAGTTCCCCTATCGTAAGGGTAAGTCATATCCAAATTGGCGACATAAAAATTATTGAGTGGTGTCTTGAAGTCGGGCTTGCTTATGGCGAAATCCGAGTCGAATATGGGTTGCGCGAAAGGCGCTTTCCAGAGATAAGAATCGGTGATATCCAGGTCAGACCCACTGATATTTTTAAGATATGGCTTGAGATATTCGATCAACTCTTCTTTGGACATCGCCATCAATTTATCATCTTCCTTAAGGTAATATCCAATATAAGCTATATTGGCTTGCCCATAGTGTTTGGGATCGACAAAGTTGGTATGTTGCCCAACAAACATCATTGGTATATCAGGAGTTGAAATATTTAGCCAGTAAGTCGATTTTAGGATAGGTGTGCGGGTTTCCAATATAAGTACCAGCGCGTTCAAGTATTTGAGCTTATTTAGTTTTTGGATGTAGTTTTCCGGAAATATTTCCTTGGCTAGAATGGTCAGAACCGGAGTTGGCAGAGTGGATATGACAATATCGAATGTTTCGCTTCTTCCTTCGATCTCCAGGTTATAGTCACCACCATTTTTTGATATTTTTTTTATTGTAGCGTTCTTGTGTATTTTAGCCCCCATCGACCCCACTTTGTTTTCCAGAAAGTCGGTGAAAGCCTGAAAGCCGCCCCCCATGTAGCCTAAATTTTTAGTTCTTTTGGAGATTCTTGCCCAGAAAAAAGACATAAGAACATTTTCCGCGTATTTACCGAATTTTTTCCGAAAGAGTTGTTCCCATAACACTTGCCAGCATTTCTCCCCCATTGTTTTCATCAGAAAATCTTTGGCAGGGGTCTTTTCGTATATTTTTAAGTGAGGCGAAAAGCGGAGAAATACAATTACCAACGCAGCTCTTATCTTTTCCCAAAAAGTCAGCAAGGGAAATTTCATAAAATCTTGCGGAGTATCTAAGGGAAATATGCGGTAATTATCTTCGACTTTGTAAAGAGAATCTGTATGAGGGGCACGAAAGTAAATTTTATTAAAACCTATCTCTTTGGCAAAATCCAAAATATCATTGTCAGAGGCGAAAAGATGATGATAGGCTCTCTCAAGCGGCCATTCCCACTTGCCTGAGTTGAATCCGGATGCGAGCCCGCCCAACGCTGGCAAGCGCTCAAAGATATGAACCTCATGGTTGGATTTTTTAAGATAATATGCCGCGGTAAGCCCTGTGTAGCCTCCCCCAAGAATAGCGATTTTCATATATAATACTAAATATTTATTACCGCGTAATTACCGCAGAATATCCGCAGGCCTATGTTCTTTTAGGAATTCTATAATTGTGGTCTCGATAACCACGTATATTGGGATAGAAAGGAATAGTCCCAAAATACCTCCCAGTCGACCACCAATTATAAGCACGATTAAAGTGATTATTGGATTTATGCCGACAGTTTTCTTCATAACTACAGGAACAATCATATTATTTTCCAATTGTTGGATTATGAAATAGGAGCTGACTGCCAGGGCGCCGGTAACCGGAGAGTTGGCTAGGCCTATAATAAGAGCGGGGACCGCCGAGATGACGGGACCGATATTAGGCACCGCTTCAAGCAGGCCGGCAAGAACAGCTAAAGGAAGTGCGTAGCGGCTCATTCCGATAAGGTTAAGCGTTACAAAGGTCATAAGTCCAATAATAAGCATGAGAGTAAGTTCCCCCCAAAACCAGGAAGACATTCGTTGTTCGGCTTTTATCACCACTCTCCCGGTTATGTGTTGTTCTCCATTTTCGAAAATTTTAGCAATGAATTTTTTTAGAATGTTTTCTTCGACTAGGAAATAGAAGCCAAAGAAAAGAGTCGAAATTATAAATAAGATATTTTCAAAAATACTTCCCGCCAACGAAAAGATATTGTTGGTAATTGATGGAACATACTGACTGATAGAATCTTCCCTGATCCATTTTTCAGCCAGCGGACCCATACTGGAAATAATATCGGGTAAATTTTTTATAAGAGAGACGGTTTCGATTGTTAACGGTGGGATAATTATTCCGAACAGTATTACGATGAATAAAATAAATGATATGTAAACCATTATAACCGCCAGAGAATGAGGTGCTTTGTGGCGTTTGAGTATCTGTACAACTGGCCTTAATGCACTCATTAAGATGAAGGCGATAAAAAGAGAATATAATAGATCTTGTATAAGCCACACAATGTAAAGCGCCATAACCGTAGCCAATGCGACAAGTATCGTCCGCGTCGATATTTCCACTTTCATTTCCTTCATAACACTAATATACCAGTTTCTCATTGACTTTTCTTCACTAATAGACAAGAATAAAGTATGTACAAGACCGACACGGAAGTGATTGGTTCGGGAAAAAATCCACAACTATTACTTGAGTGGACTGCTCCGATAAGACCACATAAAAAACCCAGTCATAAAATCATGCGTTTCTACTTGGCATTGGCACTGTTGCTTTCTCTATTTGTGGCGTTTTTCAGCGACACGATACTACTTATTCCGATATGGGCGCTTTTGTTTCTCTTTTATACACTCACAATTACGCCAGCACAGCAGATAAAGCACAGAATCACCAAATTCGGTATAGAGAGTGCCGATATAACAGCCCGTTGGGAGCTTATATCACACTTTTATTTTACCGAAAGATTCGGCTCAACTATTTTAGTGGTTGTCAGTCACCCACCTTTTAATCATCATTTATATTTCGTTGTTCCCAACGAAGGGCTCAAGCACAAAATTATCGAAATTTTATCAGAACATATTATTTATCAAGAAAATCATCATAAGACTTTCATTGAAAAAATTATCGACTGGTTAGCCTTTCTTATTCCAGAAGAGGATTCTCCTAAAATTGTCAAAGAGTCGGTTTGATTTATTTATGCCGTGATTGGGATCACGCCGTAAGCTCCATCTCCATACTAAGATATATTTATCGATCCCAAAGGAGGTGAAATTATGAAAGAAGGTCCGCCTATTGATACCGGTACTTACAAAGGTCATCTCGATCAAAACGGTGAGCTCATATCACACGTGCAACCGGCGAATGAGGGATGGAGCGGTTATTCCGAGACAGTCATAGAGTCTTCGGACGGTAATAGAGTTATATATGCTCCAAACGACGGGACGGGAAGGTTTTTTGTCGTTCGCAAAGACAAAGATAATACCCGGTTATATTAACCCTTAACGATCTGACTAAATGCCGAGGGTGATAGTTCCTGAACACCGAATATTCTTCCCCATTTCACGACGCCCTCGTCGGTGGACACTATAGCAGCACCTTGTTCGCGAGCAAGCATTATTAAATCCAGATCAGCGACACTATCTAGGAAACCAAACCTAGTGGCCTGACGGTACCGTTCGCGGAAGTTTTTGATAATCGGACCGGTTGTCATCTCGAAATCTTTCTTGCTTTCCGTTTGTTTGTTCTCCATCATTTTTGCCATGTTTTTCAAGCTATCTTCACCTAGTGCCAACCCTCGATAGCTTCTTGTGCGAATATCATTTACCAGTTCGTAAAAAACAGTCGCTGATATCTGGTCGCGGTGAATCTGCGGAGATTTTACGGTAATTGTTGCAAGTAATTTTTTTATAAATGACTGCTCTTTGTTCTCAAAAAAACTTAAAAATTCTTCGACTATTCTCGGCGGCATCAGAAATTCCGCTGTTTTATTGTTTTTATGTCTTATTACGCCTTCTGTTATCGCGATAACAACCTCTTCTGTCTTGTTGCCAAGGCCGATCCCCGCTTCCATATTGAAAAATAGATTGGTGTCCAGAACATATGATTCCATAAGTTAATGATATCATATGGGCCGTCAAATTATTCCTTTCGATAATAGTTGTAAGTGTTTGTGACTCCGTTTTTTATTATTTTCCCGTCAATTTTTCTTTATCAATCGCGACATCATTTTGCATAAACTGGCTCCACCACCATTCATGCGGATTACTATCCTTCATAGCGAGAGCCAACCGCCTCGCTGATTCTGTTTTGAAGGCGGGCAATCTGTCTTTGTAGTCCGACTCAAACCATTTTCCAGCGAGTTTGTTTCCCTGCCACATAAGAACCCATTCGGCAAACATCTGTGCCAAACTATCGGCGTCTTTTGTGCATTTGGACACCCACGACTCTCGCGCATTATACTCATCCATCATTTTTGTGAGATCTTCTACGAAAGGCGTGCCGGAGAACTGATCATCGATTGCTTTTTTCTCGTCAACTTTACCGTAATGTTTGGCGACAAAATCCAAATCGCCCGTACGGGCTTCCGCCAAATCGTGAAATACCGCCATTGCTACCCCGTTGATTGCTTCTTCGTGACTCAACCCCTCCATGCGGCAAATACAGTAGCAAATCACCGCCACATGGTGACTATGTGAAGCGACTGTGTCAAATGTGTTGCCGAGCGAGCGTATATGGGTTCGAGGAAATAACATAAGTGTCCCAGCTTGTTGTATCAGATATAGAATTCGTTTTAGACTGTTGTTTAGCTGTTTTTTGTTCATAGGTTTATATTATATCAACTTTAGATTGTCGGATAAGTAAAAATATTTAATGTTTAAAAAATGTGTAGAAAAACTGATGTATTTAAAAGAGATTTTGATATCTTGCATTCATACCATTAGTGTTTTAGTCTTGTATGTGACACTATATAAATTATGTTGGAATAGGTCTGAATTTTTTTCAAGATGCACTGTTTATTTTGTAAAAACATCGAAACCGAGGTAATCGAAACGAGAGCGTCGGAAGACGGACGCACAATCAGAAGAAGACGCACCTGTGCGTCTTGCAAAAAAAGATTCACTACGTACGAACGAATAGAGGAGTTGCCGATCTTGGTGATAAAACGTGACGGCAGACGCGAACGCTTCAACCGTGACAAAATAAGAGCCGGCGTGATTCGTTCGGTTGAAAAAACAACCGTTTCGGCAGAACAGGTAGAAAGAATTATTGACGCAATAGAAACCGAGATAACGCAGAGAGAAGAAGCCGAGGTTGATAGTCAGGCGATAGGGGACATGGTAGCGACCAACCTCAAATCCATAGACAAAGTTGCATATATTAGATTCGCTTCGGTGTTTAGAAGATTTCTCGATGTGGAAGAATTCCAAAAGGAATTAAAAAAAATATTATAAATTTTCAATTTTTATGAAACTCACGGGTATCTCGCAAAAAGTCTTTCTCGATCGCTATTCGTTAAAAAACAAGAAAGGTGAACCACAAGAAAAAACACCAGATGAAATGTGGAAACGTGTCGCCAAAGCGGTCGCTGAGCTGGAAAAGCCAAAAGAAAGAAAAAAATGGGAAAAAGAATTTTATTTTGCCATGAAAGATTTTAAGTATGTTCCGGGAGGAAGAATTCTAGCCGGTGCCGGTACCGGATATAAGGTTACCTACTATAACTGTTTTGTTATTCCATCACCCAAGGATTCTCGCGGTGGGATTCTCGACACATTAAAGCAAATGGTTGAAATTATGGCCCATGGTGGCGGTGTCGGCTTCAATCTTTCTTCTTTAAGGCCAAGAGGTATGCGGGTCGAAAAAGTCAATGGTTATTCTTCTGGCCCGATGAACTGGGCGGAGCTCTTTTCCGTTGCCACACGCGATATTATTCAGCAAGGCGGTACAAGACGTGGCGCGCTTATGCTCATGATATGGGACTGGCATCCGGATCTTGAAGAATTTATAACCGTCAAACAAGATTTGCGTCGTATTCTAGGTGCCAATCTCTCCGTTTGTGTATCTGATACATTTATGAAAGCTGTCGAAGAAGACGCTGATTGGCCGCTGGTTTTTCCTGACACTCATGATCCTGAATACGATGAAAAATGGGATGGTGACATTAATACATGGAAAAAGTTGGGCAAGAAAATTAATGTTCACAAAATCGTCAAAGCAAGAAAGATATGGGATATGATTGCCGAAGCCGCCTGGAAGTCGGCCGAACCAGGAGTTGTATTTATGGAGCGTTGTAACAAGCTTTACAATAATTACTATTGGAATAAGATAAACGCTACCAACCCCTGTGGCGAAGAGCCGCTACCTTCCTGGGGAGTTTGCAACCTTGGCTCGATAAATCTTTCAGCTTTGGTTGTCTCATCGAGTATTGACAAAAAAGGTCACTTCGATTTCAAAACGTTGAGAAAAATTGTCCGCACCGCTGTCCGTTTCCAAGATAATGTCATCGACATGGATCCTTATATTTTTGATGGCATCCGCAAGACGCAGTTGGAAGGGGAGAGAAGAATAGGTCTAGGCACGATGGGAATAGGTGACGCGCTTATAAAACTCCACATGCGTTACGGTTCGGAAGAGTCTTTGCAATTTATCGAAAAAGTTTATAGCACAATAAGAGACGAAGCTTACAGAGCATCGGTTGAAGTCGGTGCTGAAAAAGGGTCTTTCGGGAAATTCGAAGCAAAGAAATTCGTGGAAGGTCAGTTTATTTCTCAGCTACCGGAAGACATAAAAGACGGCATTAAAAAGCAAGGTATCAGGAATTCTTTGTTACTTATGCAGGCTCCGACGGGTTCCACCTCGCTTATGTCCGGTACCACTTCAGGCATAGAGCCGGTTTATGAGTTTGAGTTTATTCGTCGCGACCGTATCGGTGAGCACATTATAAGACACCATCTTTTTGAAGAATGGTACAAGAAACACGAGGCGGAAGTGAGAGCGGGAATGCTTAAGAAGCCGGAATGGTTCGTAAGCGCAAACGATCTGACCCCGGAAGATCATGTGCGCGTTCAGGGAGCTATTCAGAAATATGTTGATGCATCTATATCCAAAACGTGTAATGCACCCAATAACCATACGGTCGAAGATGTGAAGCGTCTATATAATTTAGCTTATAAATTAGGATTAAAAGGCGTCACTTATATGCGTGATGGCTCACGGGAGGGTGTTTTGTCAAAGATAGAAGACAAGAAAGAAGAGAAGAAAAAAGAAGAGCCGAAATACATGGTCAAGCCCAGACCGATGGTCGTCCATGGCTCGACTTATAAGATTGGCACACCGGTTGGCACAGCCTTTATAACCATAAATACTAGCGATGAAGGCGAACCGAACGAAGTTTTCATCACTGTCGGTAAGGCCGGAACCGATGTAAACGCGATGGCGGAAGGTATGGGGAGGGTGATTTCTGTAGCTTTACGTTTCGCATCGCATTTATCCCCCCAAGAAAGAGTTACTGAGATCGTTAGACAAATGCAGGGTATTGGCGGCGCGAGAGCGATGGGTTTTGGTAAGTCGAGGATTCTCAGTTTGCCGGACGCGATCGCCAAAGTTCTCATGATGCATTTTTCACGCCAACAACAGATGCAAAAAATGAACAATGGTGCGGCGACAAATGGTCAAAGTAATGGACACGCCGTTGTAGCAGATCAGGCACCGAAACAAGCCCAATTGGCAAGTCAGAGCATTCAGGCACCCGTTGCCCAAGCAGCGATGCCCGCTCACTTTGATCTTTGTCCCGAATGCGGTAACTCAACTTTGGCCAATGAAGAGGGTTGTAGTAAATGTTATGCCTGTGGTTATGCGGCGTGTTGAAAAATTAGCGAGTTAATAATTATGACCAAATCGATCGATTTTTAGCCTCTATGCCTATATATACAAAAACTGGCGATGACGGGACAACCGCCTTGTTTGGCGGAGAAAGGGTCTCTAAAGCCGATGCGAGGATAGAGGCGGGTGGGCAAATAGATGAGTTGACGAGCTTCTTGGGTTGGGCAAGCCTGCCACTTGATAGTGATATGCAGGTTTTTCTCACGGAAGTGCAAAAAGACCTATATCTTGTCATGGCTGTCATAGCCGGGTCGAAGCAATCGGTTGTCGTGCTTAATTCACGAGCGGTTGAGTTCGAAACCAAGATAGACAAAATGGAGAAGGCCCTTCCGAAGCTCAACAGATTTATTCTTCCCGGTGGGAGTGAGGCGTCGTCCAGGTTACACATCGTGCGTGGAGTATGTCGTCGTGCCGAGCGATCGGTGGTTGTTGTTTATGCCAAAGACCTGAAAGGTAATGGAGAGCACATTGTGCAGTATATGAATAGGCTTTCGGATTTTTTGTTTACTTTGGCGAGATGGTATAATAAAGGCCGAGAATTCATTACCTAAATCCATGAAGCGAAATCTAGTCGTAATTGCTTTATTAATTCTTATCGGTGTCGGTTATTTTGCCTACCATAGCGACCTTGGTGATAATAAAGCAATTTTAAAGACAGAAAAAAAAGAAAAAACAAACACGATCAAGGTCACCCAGAGAATTATTGAATCTAAAAAAATAAAAACCGATCTGGGCGAATCGGCAGTCAAGCCGGGCACAAACGCACTTGATCTACTTGCATCAGCATCGAAGATCGCGAAGAAGGGTGAAGGTGCTAATTCATTTATCACCGCCATAAACGGTCGCGAAGCAAAAGATGCGTCTAGAGAATTTTGGGCATTTTACGTGAATGGAAAGCAAGCGGAAGTTGGTGCGGGAAGTTATATATTGAAGGACGGAGACGTGGTCGAATGGAAATTGGAATATTATTAATAAATTTTATGTTTAATAAGAGAAAATTTTCACCAATATTGATGGGAGTTTTTATTATAGGGGCAATTGTCGCACGTGTCATTCCTCACCCCCCGAATTTTACTCCGATTGCGGCTCTGGCTTTGTTCAGCGGAGCTCATTTTAGCGGTAAAGCAAAGTTTTTGGTTCCGTTAGTTGCGATGATTGTTTCCGATTTGATTATTGGTTTGCATGCGACAATTCCCTACGTTTACGGCAGTTTTTTAATCGTGATTATGTTGGGAATAATGTTAAAAGCCAACCCTTCGTTGTCCAAGCTGGTTGGATATTCCCTAACATCTTCCGTATTGTTTTTTCTTATAACAAATTACGGCGTATGGTCCACTGGCACTATTTATGCTAAAAACACTCAAGGGCTCATAAGCTCTTATGTTATGGGAATTCCTTTTTTTAGAAATAATTTAATTGGCGATCTATTTTTTTCTTTCGGTTTATTTTATGGATTAAAGTTCGCAGACAGCGTAAGTTCGAAGTTATTAAGTAGATTAAACATTAGTAACCAAGGTTGACAGTCACTGTTCGCCTCTTAGACGAACGGGAAGACTGATCGCGCCAAATTTAGGCGTGACAAATGGGAATCGGGTGTGAATCCCGAACTGTGACGCAGCGGTGTGTACTTATTAGTCTCTCGTAAACTCGAGGCAAATAAGTATGAGTCCGAAGACCGAACCTTGTGTATATCCCCGTACAGGGAATCTTATGATAGATGCCTTAGTTCGTTATGGTTTTGACGGGAAAAAGGAATCCCTTAGATTAGCTACCGTTGCTGAAAATTCGGCTGAGGATGCCAGAAATGAGCTGATCGCAAACCTTAACTTTCTCACACACGAAGTTCTTAAAGATGAATCCGTTTCGCCGGTGTTTCAGATGTATTATGGAAATAAATATCCGGATTATTTCAACGTCTACAGCAATCAAAATCGGTCAGAGGAATCGTCCATGGCGAAACAGTTCGATTTGGGAGAACGTGGTGGTTTACCTCTTCAAGCATTCAGGGAGAGCACCAGACTGGCTAAGCTCAATCCGGGAAAAATGATTTTGTCTTTGAGTTTGCCCGGAAAAGCTGGTTATGATGACGATCCACATAATGAATTTAATAAAATCGAATACAACACAACACAGTTTTACCATCTCTATTACGACATCGCCAAAGATATAGTCTATTCTTCAGCAGTTACTTGGTCGGCAGAAGATTTAAGCGTAGATATTTTGAATCGTTTCGGTATTTCTCACACTCCGCCAGATTACATAGACGAGTATTTTTTCGAATTATCTCGTTTGGGAAAATTAAGAGCGGATTTTTCGGATGAAGAGGTTATAAAATCCTCGAAAGTACTTTGGTATTTGCGGCAACCGGCTGTAACAGGCTTAGATGTTAATGATTATTTGGATACCATCAAAGACGAATTCGGAGATAGGGTTGGCTACACCAATCATTTCAATGAACATTTTACAGTGGCGGCCATCAGTGATTCATTACGGGATAAGTTCGGAGATGCATACGAAGGGATGGACCATAAAGAAATGATTGTTGAAAAGGTAATTTCAGATCTTAAGATATCTGACAACTCGAGATGGTCCCAAAAAATAGTCGACGACGCGTATTTTTTAACCATGAAATATTTTGCACAGATAAATAATATACAGATGTTAGAGCTTGCCGGATCATGTGGAGGAAATAGTGTTAGTGCTGGGTCGCTCGATAGATTTTTATCTTCCAGCAATGGTGACTATCAGTACGGGTTAAACAGTTGGTCATCATTCGGCAGATTGTATCAAAATGAGATGACTAGATTATTGGGAGCGGGACTATTTTCAATTTGCGGAGTTCCTGGTTGTAATAGTCTTGAGGATCATTTTCATTGTCCGGATTTTGTATTCGGTGGTTGCGGCTGTCCGATACCGTCAGGATACGGCATCGAGATATGCCCCACATGTGGTTTGACAAAAGATGAGTTCAAAGAGAAGACGAATATAGATTGTGATTAATCGAACGTCCGATTTAGATATAATAACTTAATGAATGACGACAACAGAAAACCAAACAGCACACCGCTAAAAATTGCCAACTACTCCGCTAGTAGTCACTCCTCGGCGGAGGCCGAGCCGGTGCGACGGCAAGAAATGGTTTCGCTGAGTGAAGTCGTCGAGCATAAAATAGAAGATTCTCAGGTTAAGCAATATGTTGAAGAGAAGCCCGACGTTCCCAATATCGCGCCTGATATCGCAAAAGCCGGAGTAAGATCAGATGCGGCTGTTAAATTCCCCAATTATCACACGGTAAAGCTACCTATGAGTCAAAACAAAATACCAACCGCCATGAAGCAACCAGTGCACGAATCTGTCAGGTGGCTAGGAACTCTGAGCTTTTATATTATGGAGCAAACAAAGCACCAATTTAGCAAAACCCATGAAGGCGTACTAAAATTTATGAAAAGAGTGTTAAATCGCGAGATCGGAAGATTTTATTGATTATCCTGCCTTTTTTATTTCTTCGATGAATTTTTCTTTTCCCATGGCGCCGACAAACTGGTGTACGGCATTTCCTCCTTTGAATATCATAAAGGTAGGAATGGAAAAAACCGAATATTGTGATGCTAGGTCTTGATTGCTGTCTACGTCTACTTTTACGAATGTTACCTCTTTAATTTCTTCCGAAAGCTCATCTATTATCGGAGATGTCATCTTGCAAGGTCCGCACCACTCAGCGTAAAAATCAACAAAAACAGGCTTTTTAGCCTCCAAAACATCTTTTTTGAATGTATTTTGATCACTATGAATTACGGCCATATATAATTAAAATTCTTAATGCAGCAATATTTTAGCTATTGCAGCATTTTTTGTAAAGCGCAAACATCATATCTTATAAATCATACTATTTTACAATCTATAGGTTATATTACTATTTTTATACGGTCAAAACACATCGTTTTAGATCATTTTATGCCAGATGAAAGCATGTTTAGTAATTGTAATTTACACTTGAAAGTATGAGGCAGGTGTGCTAATATTATAGGTTATTATGGATCAGTACTCATTACCGTCGCTTCTTGAGGGGTTTATAAGCCAACTCAAGAGCCAAAACAAGTCGCATCATACCGTTATAGCATATAAAAAAGATCTGGAACAGTTTATAGGTTTTTTTACTACGCTTGAAAAAAGCGATGTGCGCGAGATAAAGAAAGAAGACGTAGAAGCTTTTATCGAAAAACTGATAAAAGAGAACTATACAAAGAAATCAGCTTCCCGAAAGCTCAACTCTATTCGTACATTTTTCCGTACCCTAAAAGTGCAAAGCGTGATTGAATACAATCCTACACTGGATATTTCCCATCCTAAATCTACGCCATCGTCACCGAGAATTTTAAGCACTCTTGAATATCGCGCACTACGTGATTTAGCCAAGGAAGATGTCCGCACATACGCTCTGGTGGAGTTACTTCTCCAGACTGGTATAAAAATTGGAGAGCTGGCAGAATTACACCTGGAAGACGTAAAAGAAGATCATTTACATATCCGTCCTTATGGTAAGAACATTGAACGTGACGTACCTCTTAATAAAGCGGCGAAAACTGCACTAGACGAATATTTAGCTATCCGACCACAATCGGAAGAGACCTACGTTTTTATTACGCGAAACGGAAAGCAGTTGTTGATAAGAAATATTAGACAAATTATCGACCGTTGTTTCCGCGAGGTGGAAATCACCAATGCAACCGTCAACGACCTTAGAAACACTTTTATTGCCCATCAACTGATGCGTGGAGCATCCCTTGAATATATAGCCCGAATAGTCGGACACCGCCGTTTGTCATCTACCGAAAGATTTCTCAATCTTGTCCGTGAAGAAACCGAGAGAAAAGAAAAGCTCGGTCAGCTATAATCATCTTTGATGAATACTCTCACAATATATACCGACGGGGGTTCTCTTAATAACCCGGGAAAAGCCGCATATGCTTACGTAATATACTTCAATGATAACCTTATTAAGGAAGAAGGTAGAGCAATAGGTATAGCCACAAACAATGTTGCCGAATTCACTGGTCTAATCGAAGCGCTCAAAGCGGCAAAAGAGGTGGTTAAGAAACATAGCATTACTTCAATCCAAGTGTATTCCGATTCTCAACTCATGGTGCGCCAACTGAATGGCGAGTATAAGGTGAAAAAGTCACACCTTCAAGAGATGGTTCTAAGTATAAGAACACTAGAGCAGGCAATAGGTGTTCGTATTATGTATACACATGTTCTTCGTGAAAAAAATACCCACGCCGATTCTTTAGTAAAAAAAGCTCTCGGTAGGTGATGTTTTAGAATTTTTCGAAATGTACGAGCTCCTTGGGGATTTGTTTTTCAGTCAAAATTTGGCGTAAAGTCTCAACCGCATCCCGCCCACCACATATATAGTAGTGTGCTTTTGTGAGCTCTGCTTGGTTTTTAAAATCGGCTTCAAATCCGGCAGTTACCCTACCTAGAGCACAGTATGGTCTCTCTATTTCTGACATAGATTCCAATCCAGTTTCTCTGGAAAGACAATATTTTAGATGAAAATTAGGGTATTTCTTTGCGAGCTCTATAAGTTTGTCTTGAAAATACATTTCTGTCTTAGTACGCATTCCCCAATAAAGATAAAAATGTTCTTCGGCAGGCACCTCTGGTAGGTATTTCTCTATGATGCTGAGCATGGGTGTTATTCCGGTACCGGTTGCAAAAAAAACTTTTGGACCAACACCCGGATTAAGTGTAAACACGCCTGCCGGACCTTGAAATGTGGCGCGAGAGCCAACCGTGAGGGTTTTTAAGTATTCTGAGGCGATACCGCCAGGAACGAGTTTAATTACTAGTTCAAAAAATTTTTGTCCTTGCGGTGCGGATAGAACCGAATATAATCGTCTGACCGAATGCCCTTCGGGCTGAGGTACAAAAAGAATCATATATTGTCCGGCTGTGTATTGAAGCTCTTGGGTTTCAGGAATTACGAATTTAAAGTACCATACTTCGGGCACAAGCTCTTTTTTTTCTGTTAGTGTAGTTTGGTATGTTTGGATCATAATTTTAGAATTATAGCAGAGTGTGTTTTTTACAACCGTGCGCGTTGACTGATTTCTGCTTCTACCAGTTCTCTTGGTCGGCCGAATTTCAATCGTGATAGTTGTATTACCGCTTGGGCGATTTTTTCGTTGGCTTCTGCCTTCGCTTTGCCCATGTCCTTGGTTACGTCTACAGAAAAAGGTAGTACCGGTTCGTTTTTAACTATCGTTTTCATATATATATGAAATCTCTCTATATTTATAAGGTCAGATTCGTTGAAAATAGGTTGAAATTCCCGCTGTAAATATGAAGCGTCCGATACTCCTACGCGGAAGGATATCATAGTACCCACATTTCCGAATATAGCATTTTTTACTTCTTCGTCCATCTGTCCGATGAACTGATTGGCAACCGTAAGATTCAGACGGTATTTACGGGCTTCTGAAAGTATGGTTGCGAAGTCTGGTGTAGCGAAATTTTGGAACTCATCGACATAGAGGAAAAAATCCCGTCTTTGAGGTTCGGGTATTTCTTGTCTACTCATAGCGGCGACTAGTATTTTCGGTATGAGAACCAATCCCAAGAAGCTGGAGTTTTCTTCGCCGAGTTTACCTTTTGAAAGATTGATTAGAAGTATTTTTCCCTCATCCATAACGTTACGGAAGTTGAATGCCGACTTAGACTGACCGATAATATTACGCATCGTTTTGTTAGTTACGAATCGGCCAAACTTGGAAACGATATAATCCAAGACCTCTGATTTGTGAAAATCGGAAGTCTGAGCGATCTGATCTGTCCAGTAGCGGCGTACAATTGGGTCCTGAACTTTTGGCAGTAATTCTTGAACATATTTTTGATCGGTTAGAATGCGGACTATTTCAATAAAAGTGCTTCCTTGTTCGGACATGACAGTGAGCATGGCATTTCTTACGGCATGCTCAAATCGTGGACCGATTATGCCTGTCCTTTGAGGGTCGTACAGTTTGTACATAAGGTTTATAATTGCGGTCGTCATAAAGTGCTTTTGTTCTTCGTTATAAGCTTCAAGTAGGTTTAGCCCCATTGGTCTTTCGGTATCGGAAGGATCGAAATATATTACATCTTCAGCCCTTTGTGGTGGTATATATCTAAGAGTCTCATCGATCAAGTCTCCGTGTGGATCGATCACGCATACACCATGTCCGGTCTTTATATCTTGTTTTATCATTTCGATAAGTAATTGTGACTTTCCCGTACCTGTTTTTCCGATTATGTAAACGTGCCTGCGGCGATCTTCATAATCGATATAAACAGGGCGTTTTATACCGCGGTGATAACCAAATCCCATATAAGTACCATCAGATTGCGGCACCTCAGAAGGTACCGGACCGGTTTTCGCTTTTAGCCATTGTATATGAGGCGTTTCTACCGTTTTATTAGGAAAATGGAATAGTGAAGCCAGCTCCTCGCTCGAGAACATCGAGGTAGTTTTATAGAAAGGCGGCTGGAAGATGGGAAAAAATTTATAGATAAAATTGGTCATGAATCCACCTTTTACCAACATGCGCCCTTTTTTTATACGGTTTTGATCGGAATTGAACTGGCCATATGCGGAGACCATATTCCTTAAATGGATATCGGCCATTTGTTGTGTTTGGGCCGAAACAACTAGTCTGAGCACAGCTTCAAAACTCGGTTTGGAGCATTTATCCTCTATTTTCTCTAAGACCTTGGGGTCTGTTTTGAATGTTGCTTTCTCCGGGTTGGCCTCGGTCCTTTTTGTTGAGGCCACGTAAGACTTACCGGCGCTTTTCCATTTGGCTGGTGCTGCCCGTATAAGAAGTTGTATTATTGCGCCTTCTCCCTCGTTCATTTTAGATAGTGCAGAAGTTATACCGGCAAGCGAATCTGTGGGTAAGTCTTTAAATACCCGTATCGGCATATAGGGCACCTCTTTTTGTACTAAAAACGCATAGGCTACTTTACCGTTTTCGGTAAAAATATTCGGTTCTTCAACTTTTTTTATATCGGCAGCAGGATAATAGGCATAGATTGTTTTTTCAACCAAATCTATAAGTCTTGCCGGTGCCGAAACGTAAAACCGTATCTCCGCTCTTCTCCCAACGATTTCAAATGCAAGAACATCTTCCAGGTCGGTAATTGAAGATAGCCAACCCGATTTTTGAATGGAGCTCAAAGCGGCAAACATCTGTTCGGCGGAATCGATCTTAATCTCGTTATCTTTGGGCATTTTTACTTCCAGAGTAACCATTTCGAGAGATATTTCCTCTCTTTTTTTAAGTCGATTATAAATTATGAGGAAATACAAGAGCCCTCCGGTAATGCCTGCAGACATTAAAATAGCGATCACGACAAGCACAAATCTAATAAGTCCGCTTGTAAGATCGTTCAGAGTGATAGCGTCCATAAAACCATTATACTCGATTAAGATCGAGATGTTGATTTACTCTTTTTATGAATTCTTTGGGAGACAGAGCGCTTTTCTGGAAGTATTCACACCCATATTTTTTTGCCGCTTCTAAAAGTTCATTATCTTCCATATTGGTGAGAAAAACAATATCCGCTTTTTTATTATTTTCATGAAGTTTTTTCACCACTTCGATCCCGTTCATGAGTGGAAGATTGACGTCGAGCAAAGTTATATCGAATGTGTTTGTGATTAGTTTGTCATAAGCAGTTTTTCCATCGGAAGCGGTCTGAATAACAAAACCCGCTTCTTCAAGCAGATCTGTATATAATTCTCTCAAGAATTCATCATCTTCAACGAGGAGTACGGTCGATTTATTCATCATGTCATTATAGCAAAAAAAATCCCGTCCCCGATATTGGGGACGGGATTTATTAAAAGAAATTATCGAGTAACTTGAATCGTAGCACTAAGCTCGGCTGCTGGTGCGGCAACAGTGATTCTGTTGTCGGATGCTCCCTGAACTACGGTGTAGCCGGTATCATAGGCGTTTGCACAATCTGCCGCACTGAGGGCGGTTCCATTGTTGATACTCGGGTCAACCGGAAGTTGAGCAATATATGTGGGTACCAAAATCGTACAGATGTTTGCTCCGGTACTGGAGACATTTAGTACATTTTGTGTAATTCCTGCAGGAAGCGCTCCACGATTGTCTGTCTGGTACTGATTTATAGCATTAAGAATAGCGTTTACATCACTGGCTCTTTTCGTATTGTTTGACTGAGCAAACTGGCGGGCCGGATTTATGGCGATAAGAGTTATTGCTAACAGAACGGCCAAAATGCCGATAACGACCAAAAGCTCAATGAGGGTGAAACCTCGTGAGACCATTTTTTTCATATAAAATGAACTAATTTAATAACGATTAATATCAGACTATATAAGTTTATTAATAATGTCAAGTACATTGAGGAGAAGGGTTTATGGTCGAGGTGCGAAGGTAGGGTTTGCAACCTGCGAGCCGACGGTGATTATAACCTGATACTGAGATTCTTGTGTTTCCTGGGAATTTATATCGGTGTATGTCTGTTTTAGACCAGCCATAATTATGGATTTTACTTGCTCGGTTAATGATTGAGAAAACACGACTAAGGTTTTTTCTTGAGTTCCGGTTGAGGCGTTGCCCGTTGATATATTATTGAATCCAGCATCAATAAGAATTTTTTTTGTTTTTTCCGCTTGGCCGACGATTCCCGAACCGTTGAGTATACGAATAGAAATAGCGTAGTCGCTGTCTTTTAATTTTGCTTCTTGTGTGCCTATCACAGCCGTCGGTTCAAGCTTTGGAGTGGGTGTAAAAGTGGGTAGGATTCTGGCCTTATTTTCCGCCTTGGCAACATAGGTTTTTTGTTGGTTCTGTTGCGAGAGGTAAAGAGCCACCATGACGATTATTAGAACCGCGAATACGGGAAGTAGCACGGGCAAGGTAGATTTTTTTTTAGTCGTTTCGATGATTAAAGATTGTTCCGAATCTGATCTGCTAATCTCATATTGTTCATTGAAGTTATCGGTTGGCTTAATAGAGTCAACCCATGCAAGGAGCGATTTTGCCTGAGTGGAGTTGAGGGTGGATTCCGTAGATAGTTCTTTTGTAAATAGGGATTGATAAGTGACGGCTGAAATCGTGTGTTGTTTGGCGATAAAAAAGGAACATATCTTATTGAAAAAATCTTTATTCGCCGCAAGTAACCTTGATTCTTTTGGACCTTTTATATTTTTGCTCGATATTTTTTCGAACGGTACATTTTTTAAATACTCTTTGATCTCCAGCTCTTGTTTATCAGGGGTTTTTTCTGTCAATGTTTTTGAAAAAATAAGTGAGTCCCCAAGTATTACTAGATTGTGCGCCGGCGAGATTTTTTCTTTCTCAAATAAATTATTGATAGCCTCTTGTATTTTTTCTTCATTTATTATTTCCATATCTTGCACCATCTCGGAGGAGAATTTGATGTTTAGTGTCTCCGGTTTCTGAGAGGTTGCATAGTCTATTGAATCTTTATGCAGGTAAATGATTCCTTTGAATTTCGTATTCATATTTGTTTAGAAAATTTCACCCCAAGACGTAACGGTTAAGATGTTGTTGACATCAGATGCCGTTACCTGTATTTTGCGGATATAATTTCCGTTTTTACCCGTAGACAATATTGTTTTTGGGTTGGTGCCGCTTACCGTAATAGTAGCTGTTCCACTGTCGATAGCCATAGTTTCTCCTGTATAAGACGGATCTCTCAATAATCTTATCATAGCATTTTCCGCCCCGCTTTCGGCCATCTGTCGAGCGATCACGCCCTCCTGTAGAGCACTTGTTGAGGACGAGCTGGTCATGATAAGGATGGTACCCGCAGTGGTAACGGTAACTCCGATAACCATAAATATAAGCAAGGTCACGACCGCTTGACCCTTTGAGGATAATTTACTTTTTAAATATGGCATGGACATAATATTTTATTATACAAGTTATCGAGCGGATGTCTTTTATCTTAAACCGACAGTTGTTTGGACCGTCTTGGACTCGACCCCGTTTTTATCAGATTGCCTGCTGGTTATTGTGTAGCTAATTTTTATAGTATCGGTATCACTACCATTACCCAATCTTGTGAAGTTTAAATTTGATATAGATGTATTGAAGCCGTTGAGATTGTTGCTGCCACTCGCATTGGTTAATTTAAGATTACCACCAACTATTGAATACGTATTAGTTGCGCCACCAATCGTCAGCTGGAGTGATGATGATTGTTGTCCTGCCGTTGCCGGAGTCGTAGCATTGTCTGCTCTTTGAATATCATACATGAGGCGGGCCAGTATGAAGGTGTTGTCCTGTGCAACGCTGGAGCTAATTTCAGATTCGGTGCGCACCCCACTTATGGATGTAAAAATCTCAGTTAGTACAGTCAGAAATATTCCCATAATCGCCATATATAAAATAAGTTCAACTACGGTAAATCCGGAATTTTTCTTTATTTTTAGTTTCATATTTATGGCGAATAATTTATCGTTACATCATAAAGTATGGGTGTCGTGTTGAAATCGGTAGTTGAGAAGAAAGCTTTGTATCGCATGCACTGCGCCGGATTCTCATATCCTGACCCATCGTCATTTATAGCAATAACTCCTCCGGTAGAACCGAAAAAACTGCCACTAGTACCATCTGGTCCAACATAGTTGTAAACGGCACTATTACAGCTGCCCGATACCGGATCGGCTAGGGCTATTTGCAGTTGAATAGAGGTGTTGGTGGGAGTAGAGCTTGTGGCAACAATACGGTTGAATGCCGTTTGATAACCTGGGTTGTAGATCGTAGACACTAATGTGCCTGAGTCGAGGTATCTTCCGTCGGGGCCTCCTTGGATAATTTTCAATTCATTTACATTAGTGTTTGCGACCATATATACGAAATTGTCGCCGTCAGCTTCGGACACAGAGGTGAGGTCATTGAATCCGTTATCGAAGTCTATTCCGCTACAATATGAGGGTGATGATTCACTGGTAATATCGATCACTTGGTATTCTTGCGGATTGGTGGCATCGGCGGGGTAACCATCTTTACCTACCAGCACGGCTCTTTGTCCATTGAGGACAGTCAATGAGCGACGAGGAAACATTTGTATTTGGGTCGAGTCTCCTGAGTAATAACCACTGGTCGCTCCTGTGCTGGATGTGCCTGATAGAAACGAGATGCTGCTTTTATTTGTAGTGTTGAGGACATAAAATTGTCGGCTGTCCGGTTGACCGTTGTTATTGCCGTCTATACCACCGTTTGACGATATGTATGCTCTGGACCCATCGGATTTGGCATACACAGAATTGGCAGCCTCCTCGGTATTGGACTGCGAATTGAAATCTAAAGATCCGGTAAGCTTCCAACCGGTTGCTCCGCCGGAAATTCTGCCACAACTACTACCCGTCATGGCCGTCCCTCCTGTCGGCGGCGATGACACATCTACGATTTCAAATTCCGGATTTGTACCAGCGCCAACCGCAACGTAAATATAAGTGTTAGATCCGACGGATACCGGGTATATGTCGTTTGTAGCATATAGCTCGATGTTGCCACCGTCGGAGCAGTCGTTGTGGGCGGGGCTGGTGGTATCGCTCCAACTTGCGCCCGACTGTCCCGAACTGTATTTTTTATCCGTGCCTGATCCTGGTTGACAGTCGTACCCATCAAGTTGAATGCGACAGCCCACTCCGTCCAAACCATCTGACGGTGATTTGGAGTCGATGTTACTAAGATCGAAAGCATATAGATATCCACCAGATGAAACGTATCCCCGATTGCCTTCTGTAGTTATTGAAGTTGCTCCATAGCCAAATGGTGCTTGGTCACTTGAGCCTGCCGGAAGCAAAGTTGGTGTTGGTGTGGGAGTAGCCGTCGCGGCCGGGGTAGGCGTATTGGTGGGTGATAATGGGGTATAGTAAACTTTTACCGCTGCCCAATCCAGTGAAAAATCGCGGCTCGTATTTGAAGCGACATTAATTACTCTTAATCTAAAGTTTGCGTTTGTAAAGTTGGTAGCACTATTCCATACCCGGCCCCAAGTGTCTGCTGGGCCACCAAGTGTATAAGTTTGATTGCTTGTTGAGAGCGTACTTGTCGATTGTGTACTCGTCCAATTGCTGCCACCATCCCAAGAAAGTTGTGCACACATTTTTGGAGCCCCGGTGGTGGAGTCCACTTTGGCATCCAACCTCACTTCGATCCCATCGATTGATGCACCATTCGGTATCGAAATATTATAGTTGTAAAATTGATGACTGTCTTTCCCGGAATTGGCGCAACTGGTGCTTGTACCACTACCACTGTTTGTGTCTGACGCAAACTGTGAGTTTGAGCTATAGGCGTTGGTTGGTGAGGTTTGGAAGCCGTTGCCGTCGCCGCCGCCGTCGGCTACGTTTGCCGATGGATTGAGATTGCCTGTATTAGATACCGCGCTTGTTGGAGTGGGTGTTGGAGTGGGTGTTGCGCCCGAAGAAGAAGCACGCCCGTAAATAGAAGTGTCATAATATGTCCAGTATCGGTAGATTTTATTTGTTGGATCTTGATATGAATCGGTGCTGCCATTGTTGATTTGTACTACTACAACTTCTTTGGTGGGGAGGTCGGTCGCAAGCAGAGCATATAATTTACCCGAAGCTGATTTGTAGAATTTTACGTCATTGGTTTTGAATGAGTTGTCAAGTCCTATGCCACTGGGCACTAGACCAGCATCGCTATATTTACTGGCGTCTAAAGTAAATGTCCCCTTTAGAGTAGAAGCGGGGGGATCGACATTAGCTGAAACATTTATATAAGCAAGTTTTGCCGAGCTGGTGGTATAAGGAGCAATTGCCACAAATACATCGTTAGGCACGCTTACGGAGGCGCTAGCAGTTGCGGAAACCGCAACTGGAGGACCGTCAGGTAGGTCAATAGTTGAACTGGCAAAGGATGGTGTGCACCATTTGGCTTTCGTGTTATCCGAAAGCTGTACTTCGCCGCCACTGGTATTTGTGGTTATGAGCTGTGTCAATGTGTCGCTGTCGAAGTCGGCTTTAGATGTCTGCACGTAAGCAACATTATCTTTATAGCGGGTGATATATAGGGTAGAAGTTATCGATGAAGTGTGTGGCTGGGTCCAGTTTATAGTAATGGTGGCTTTTTTTGTTGAAGGATCCGTAGTCCCTCCGCTACTAACTATGGCGCCGCCACTATTACGCTCAACATTACTTATGGTTACCGATCTTGTAAAATCACCAACAGTATCCGATCCGGCCGACAATGTCCAGTTTGTGCCATTACTTACCGGGTGAAATGTCCCGTTTACGGCGAAGGTTGTCCAGCCATTATCACGTACACGACGAACTGCATCCTCAGTTTCCTTAAGTATTGTTACCGCTTCGGATCTTTGATTCTGTTGTGCTTTGCCTTCGCGTGTTGCTACCATGCCGGTAAGAAGCGCTGGTAAAATCACCGCTGCCAAAGCTACCGCAAGCAGCAACTCAACCAGTGATTGTCCGCGTGTTTTTATTATCATTTAGTTAACTGAAATGATTACCCCATAACGATTAAAGGTGATCGTTCTCTGTTCGTTCGTTACGCTATTTTTTAAGATGAATTTATCTGATCCAGATGTATAGTTATTTATTTCTCCGCTAACACCCTCGAAAACGATTTTATTTTGAGGAAAGGATATGGTACCGAATATAATGCTGTTGTCTAGTGGCACTACTTTATTTGCTAGATCAGACGGAGAATAATTGAGTCCGTGGAAAAGCGTATATCTGTCTGATTCAAAATAAACCCCATATCTGTCATGACTGGATCTACCTTCGGAATCACCAATCATCGCTTTGAGCTGTTGTTTTTTTATATCGGCGATCACAGTATCAACTGTTGTTGCGAGATATGTTTTATGCTGTATGGTAGTCAGATTGATAGCCGCTATTCCCATGATGGTAGTTAGTATTCCCAACACAACCGCAAGCTCGATCACGGTGAATCCTTTAATGCGCAACATACTTTATTTATATCATTTAGGAAGCGGCTACATATGAGTATTATTCTCCAAACTGCGTTTTATTAATGTTGTCCCACTTGTCCGATAAGGCCGTAAATTGGAGCAATTATCGCCAGCATCATGCCACCAATACACACTCCAACAACAACAAGCATAATTGGTTCAAGCATGGCTGTTAGTAGCTTGAGAGTACTTGTGACCCGATAATCGAGGTGTTCGGCGATCTCTAGCATAGATTTATCGAGAGTACCTGTCTTTTCTCCGGCTTCAATCATTTTCAACATAATTGTCGGGATATTTTTTTTGTTCGTTTTAAATCCCTCCGAAAGTCTTTTTCCACTCAAAACCATTTCTCGTGTGAGTCTGATAGTTTGGCTAATATCTTTTCTGATTACCATATCCTGACATAGCTCAAGAGCTGATGTTATGGGGATGCCGGAAGACAGTAAGTGATAGAAACTACGACTAAATCTGGTGAGGTCTATTTCTTTTACAAGCTCACTTATTATCGGGAAAGAAAAAATCAATCTGATCATTGCTTTTTTATTCATCCGATACAAGGTGATAATTATTGCTAAAAATATAACCAGTCCCGATAAGAGCAATACTGTTTGGTGGAGTAGTAAATTCGATACGAAGATCATAATTCTTGTGGGTAGGGGTAGAGGGACATTCAGACGGGTGAAAACGGTTGCGATCTTTGGTACGACTACTATTAATATCATAAGCATAACTCCGACAAAAACAATAGATATTAGTATCGGATACATAACCGCCGACTTAACTTTGTCATTAAACTCAACTTCCTTTTGAATGTTATTCGCCAGATCTTTTAGGGTTACGTCGAGTGTGCCCGCTTCTTCGGAAGCTTTTAGAATATTGACCGTTACTTTATCGAATATGTTGGGGAATTTGGCGAAGGTTTCATAAACATGATTGCCCTGAACAAGGTCGTCGCGCAAGGTCTGGGTAACTTTTTTTAGGTTTCCCTTAGAATCCTCGAGTAGTGAATCGACCGCTTCGAGTATGGATATGCCCGCAGACAACATCGTAGCCATATTGTTAATTAGACCGATTTTGTCGTTGGTGGAGAGAGTAAGTCTTTTTAGATTCATATTTATAAGCTTTCGACTTTGGTAACACGCATCACTTCCTCAATGGTCGTTAGCCCTTTGCCGACTTTTATTAGTCCATCGTCAAGCATTGTTTTCATCCCGTCTTCGATGGCTCGCGCAACGATTTTGTCGGAATCAGCTTTTTGTATAATGAGTTCACGAACCGCTTTTGTGACCTCCAAGACTTCAAACAATCCGATACGTCCGGCATACCCAGTGTTGTGACAGAGGTGACAACCAGATCCTTTATAAAAACGAAATTCTTTTTTATCGCCGAAATTTTTTTTGATTATAGCCGCTCCTATATTTTTGCCAAGATCGGCGCCGGAAAGATTGTATGAAGTTTTACACATATCACAGATCTTACGTACCAATCTTTGACCAATAATAATATTTACCGTTGAGGCGACCAGAAATGGTTCTATATTCATATCTATAAGTCTTGGAAGTGTAGTTGCTGCGTCATTTGTGTGGAGTGTTGATAATACAAGATGACCTGTAAGGGCGGCATTTACTCCGATGCCTGCGGTTTCTCCATCGCGCATTTCTCCGACGAATACGACATTTGGGTCCTGGCGTAGAATAGATCGTAAACCATTGGCAAAAGTTAAGTTTGTTTTAGGATTGACCTGAATCTGGTTTATACCTTTTAAGCGGTATTCTACAGGATCTTCTATCGTTGTGATATTTTTTTCCCTTACGTTGAGGATTTTCAAAATTGCATATATAGAGGTCGATTTTCCGGAGCCAGTTGGTCCGGTAGACAGGATCATGCCGAAAGATTTGGTAAAAGCATTGGTGACTTTTTTAAGATCTTCATCGCTCATTCCGAGGGTCACCAATGAGAGTTGTTGTGCACTCGAAGACAAGAGACGCATGACGATTTTTTCCCCTTCGACTATAGGAAGTATGGACACGCGAATATCTACATATCCTTCATCAAAAATCATCCTCATTTTTCCATCCTGTGCCGCAAGATGCTCATCTGTTCGTAATCTTGAAAGAACTTTTATGCGCGAAACGATTCTTTCATGGAGACTTTTTGGTAATAACACAACATCATGCAAAACGCCATCTATACGGAAGCGGATTAGGGAGTTTTTTTCCTGCGGCTCTATGTGTATGTCGGAGGCTTTATCTTGGTAAGCGTATTCGATCAGTTGATCAACCATGCGTGATATGGGTGCATCTCCCATTTCTTCACCGACTTTTTTACTCATAACTTCGCGCAGTATCTCGTCGAAAGTTTTCTGCAGGTTTTTGCGATATATATAGAGGGCGTTAATTATATCCTGTTCGGTAGAAAGGCTGACCTGCGTTTTGAGACCCGTTTTCTTTTCGATCATTTCTCGGACGGCGGTGTTTTGCGGATCCATCATCGCGAGTTTTACATAGTTTTTATCTCTGGCGTATGCGATTACTTTTTGTTTGCGTGCGATTCGTTCTGGAACAATATGGAAAACATCTGTTGGGATCGAGAGTTTGGATAGTATGGTGAAGGGAATCTTGAGATGATCGGATATCAACAATCCTAAATTTTCGTCGGAGATGACGCTTTTTTCCAGTAGCGCCTGAGTAAAAGAGATTTCGGCATTCCGCGCATATTCGTGAATAGAATTCAGTTGTTTTTCCGATACCAGATTATTTTTTAGGATGAGTTTTTTTATTTCCTCATCGGTAATATTAGCCGGCGTCTGCATAGACTATTTTTGTTTAATAATCGCTTTTATTCTGGCTTTCAGATTCTCGAAGTCAAAAAAACTTTTATTAATGTAGTCGAGTGCGCCCAACTCCTTAGCGCGTTTTACGTCCGATTCCTGGCTTAAGGTGGAAAATACAATTACCGGTATATTTTTTATAGAAGGACTCTTGGCTTTGTGTTCGAGTACGTCAAAACCATCTTTGTTTGGCATGATAATATCCAGGAGAACGAGGTCTGGTTTTATTTTGTCGAGTTTTTCTATTCCGACAACACCATCTACGGCAGTCTCCACCTCATATCCTTCATCCTTCAATTTTGAGGCATAAAATTCCCGGAAAAAAGTATCATCTTCGATTAGTAATATTTTCATTTTATAAAGACTTTAATATAGATCCAAATCGCTCACATAGAGCTGCACTTGATAATTCCGGACGCCCATTTTCTATAGCTGACATTTCATCATCTAATAACGCGCTTACTTCGTCAAAAATTGTTGCTATATCGGCTTTTATCGGATTTTTAGACTCTTTTATTTGTTTGAAACTGGATTCAATTTGCGAACAGAGATTGGCAATTTCAGTAAAATTCATTATCTGACTTTGGCTTTTAAGCGAGTGTGCAGCTATGTAGACCTCTCCAATAGCGGTAAGATCAGACGGATTTTCTTTCAATAAGGAAAAGTTTTTTTTTATTTTTTGGACGTATTCGCGCGCGGTTTTTATGTAGAGTGATTTATACTCTTTTAGATCAACCATCATGCAATCATGATACCATACTCCGCATGCAGTATACTATCGGTATGAGTGGGTATTATTCCGAGAAAATTCATCGCTGGTTTCCAAGGATATTAACCATAATTATATTCTTAATCTTAATAGGTAATATAGCCGCTTCCCAATACGTACCAGATGTTTATATACCTCTTATGAGAGGCGATCGAGACGCAGCTATATTTTTTTTGCAAGGCATGCGTTCAACTAGGAATTATGATAATTTTTTCAATCGACTCAATAATATTAGTGGTGGCGATCTGGGCAACTATGTCTATTCTGATGTGCGTTTTCGTGGAGAACAGATACGTAAACTTGAATTGGTCGCGGTAAAGTATCCCGAACATCGTGACGTGTTGTTTTATTTGAGTAAATTGTATCGTGAACAAGGGGATGATAAGGCAGCGGATGTTTATATGCATAAAGCGGAAGTAATCGACCCGCTTGTCGGCAGATATATTAAATACGAAACTCAACCCATTGGTTTATAAATTAATACTATATTTGTGTCAGAAAACGTAAGGGCTCATATATATATAAAAGGTGATGTTGTAGGAGTGGGTTTTCGTGCCTGGACAAAAATTCAAGCGAAAATTCACGGAATTACCGGTTGGGTAAGAAACAACCATGAAAAAACAGATATATTCGGAGCCGGGGGTGGAGTCGAGGCAGTGCTTTCGGGAGATTCGGAACAAGTAAAAAAATTTATAGAAACCATAAGAAAAGGATCACCTATATCACACGTCTCCGAAGTTGATGTCCTTTGGCTGGAGCCGAATAAAAAATATAATGAATTCGAGATTCATCCAACCATTCATTCGACGGTTGGTTCAGCCACGGGTGTTGATTATTGAGCTGTCCCGGACCACCTCGCATATATACCGGTTGAAAACAGTCTGCCGTTGCCGGATTCCTGGATTATGAGCTCACCGGATTCGATTGTTCCTGCGAGATTCGTCATATAGTCTGCCATCACATTTTGCAGCATTATGTTTGATGCGGCATCGGCATAAGCATTGACGATAACGAAGAGAGGTTTACTTGTTAGTAACTTGACGCAAATATCAGTTAGTTCCGGAAACATACGATCGAAGTTCCAGACTTCGCCGTTTGGGCCGTGGCCATATGTGGGAGGATCCATTAATATTCCGTCGTATTTTGTTCCCCGTTTTAACTCTCTTTTTATAAATTTGACCACATCATCAAGAATCCATCTGATTGGTTTGTCCTTCAACGAGGAATTCTCCTGATTTTTACGTGCCCACCCGATTGCTTGGTAAGACGCGTCGACGTGAGTGACCTTAGCTCCTGCCGAGGCAGCAACCAAAGTAGCAGCTCCGGTGTAGCCAAAAAGGTTGAGGATGTTGGGTTGGAATCCGCATTTGGAGATGGTTTTTTTTATCCAATCCCAGTGTGATTGTTGTTCCGGAAAAATACCTGTGTGCTTGAATGGGGTAAGGCGACAAAAGAGGGAGATATCTTCATATTTTATCGGCCATTCCTGCGGCATTCCCTTTTTATAGATCCATTTACCAGATTTTCCCCCACTTATATACGAAGCGTCGCAATTAGCCCATACCGACGGACCCAATCTTCTTTTCCAGATAGCTTGCGGATCCGGTCTCATTATTTTGAATTTACCAAATTTTTCCAATCTGCTTCCTTCGCCAGAATCCAGCAGTTGGTAATCGGTCCATCCGGTTGTTGTTAAAAGACGCATGGGGTTTGCTTTCATATCTTGCAATATTATACATATTAGTAGAGGCGCCGTCATTTGACCTGTATAAATATCAATAAATGAAAAACCAAGTAAAAAATTGGTTTTAAATCTTTACATCGGTCGATGACTTATTCACGGAAAAAGCCGTAATTCTAAAGAGTTTTTACCTATATTTTATACATATTAAATGTGCAAAAATATTTTTATTAGAGTATAATAAATTACTAATACCTCATAAATCGCTGTTTTCGATTAGCTCGTGAATAAGCGATTAAATGAGAATGTACTTTTACAATTGGAGAGAGAAACAATTTTTTAAGCGGCGTCACAGGTCGAATATGAGTTAAAGAGTGATGAGTGCGTATTTGTGTTCGTCCTGTGACGCGCGCTTACTTGCGGGGAAGAGGCAAGTTGCAGTCACACCGTATATTCCCTTTTCCAACAATACAAGGAGACTATGAAAACAAGAATTTTGGTAGTTTTAGTTACAATCATGTGTCTTATCGCTTCATCAGCGCAGGCACAGGACACAACCGACTCAAGTTCCAATGTTTATCTTCCGCTGATGGCGCGGATCGTGTCGATCCCGCTTGCCGCTGGGCAAACACATCTTACGCTTCGAGCAAAGAAGGTGTTTATTCAGAGCGAATGGGGAATCGTGGTCGATGAGCTGCGTACGGAAAGTTCACACTGCAGTTTTTCGGATCAAACAACCGAGCTGCAGGTTTTCTGCGGCACTGAGGAGTTTAGGCTCGTAATTCATTCGGATTACTTGCAAACCATCAGGATTGTATACCAAGATCCTGCATATTCCGATGAATTCCTCGATGGGGCCGGGGCAGAAGAACCCGAAGTAGTACGCTTCCCATTCGTTTCATACACGGAAGACCAAAAAACCTCAGTATTAAGTGCGGCGTTTCCGATCAAAATTGTAAACGCGGGTAATAAAACTCAATCGTTTCAGGTGATCTTCGAATTTCCTCTTGGTTCACTTCAAATTGGCGCGTTGCCGAGCGGATGTCACCCCGATTATGATCACCCCGACAGAATCGTGTGTTTTGGCGTTGAGGTGGGCGCAAACCAAGTCAGAAATCTGCTTATTCCAGTAACTTGGAATCAAACAGGCACGTATGAAGTGAAAATCCTTGTCCTCGAGGGTATTCATTCCACAAGGCCAGGTTGGATGATTCGAAGAGTGACAGTAACCAATGGTGTTGAAGCTGCAGCAGATCCGTCGGATCCCGAATCGTTATCGTGGTTAGTCTATGCTCCCGATGTTAACACTACGGTAAGTCAGTTCAACAGTTATCATACTGTGAAGCTGATTAATATGGCAGACACCGAGGTTAAAGTAGATGTCACCGCGAATCTGCCTGCCGGCACAAATGCTACAGCGCAAAATTTTTGTACCGTCAGTGGTGCTGTTTTGAGCTGTAAGAATGTGCTCATTCCTCCAAACAGTATGATCTTAGTTCGGACGGAAATGCACTGGAGTTTAGCCGGAAGTTTCCACATTGAGACATATGCAGTGACCAGCGAGGGTGGTGTTCTCCTTCGTGGGGGGCACCTTTTCCCGGCCATGCATGTGTTGCAGCCACAAAGTTTAACTCAATAATATGAGTTAACAAACAATTGAGGAGCTTCCTCAAGACGCCCGAGATCCCGCCTGTTTCTTCTCTCCAATTGTTTGTTTATATCCGATCGATCCTACTTAGTATATATTGTATATTCGACTAGATAAAATCCCCGAAATAATCTTGTAAAAAATTAAATAAATAGATGTTGGGAATTAATACAACCGCGAGAAAGAATTTTGGAGAATTAACAACAGAGAAAAAATTTGTCGGGACGGGCGGACTTGAACCGCCGACCTCACGCTCCCAAAGCGTGCATTCTAGCCATCTGAACTACGTCCCGTATTGACTTATTTTACCAGAATTAGCTTATATTAGGATATAATTTTGAATATGAAACTTTTTCAGCTAAATATTTACGGTGGGTTTAATTTGGATAAAATACTGGATTTTGTTCACAAGGAGAAGCCGGATGTTGTGCATTTTCAAGAAGTTACCGGCGGTGTTTGGGGACATCATCCAGATGTATATTCGGTCTTAAAAGCGGAAAAGGATTATCGGATTAGTTTCGCCCCGGCGGCGATCATAGAGGGAGATGCTAAATCATACTTGGGTAACGCTACTTTATATAAAAAAGAATATACTGCAGAATCGGTAGAGATTTTTTTTATGAATCAGATGATCTCTTATAAAGAGAAGCCGGTTGGTCAATTTGAGTCATATCCGCGAAATGGTATAGATGTTTCTATAAAAGTGGCCGGAACCTCGGTACATTTCGTAAATGTCCATATGGTTTGGGGTATCACACCACACGATGAGCCCTACAAAATAGTGCAGCATCAAAAATTAATTCAGTACATACAGAAAACGCCGTCCCCATGGTTGTTGACTGGTGATTTTAATATAACTCCCGACTCTAATCTGGTTAAATCTTTAAATAGCCTAGGCAAAAATTTATCTGAAAGCTTGGATTATCCCAACACTCTTAATCCAAACATTCATAAAGCGAAACATTTATTTCCCAAAGGGCTACCAGTTGATTATGTATATGCGAGTACCAACGTAAAGATCAAGCACATAAGATTGGTTGATGAGCTCGATTTATCGGACCACTATGGTTATATGGTTGAGTTTGAAATATGACATCTTGCAAGTGTTATTTAGGAGTGTTACTATAGTTAAAGGTTTATGAGACACCCAAAAAGTTTTTTTGTATTTGTATTGATTGTTGTTTTTGGAGCAATATTCATATCTCATCAATTTAATCCAAATAAAAATACTATTCCTGTAGCGCTGGCACAGGAAACATCCCCTGCCTCCACACCGGCCGCTACTGGTTGTGGTTGTAACCCGCCTCCTGAAACCGCTCATGGTCAAAACTGGACAGATAATATGTGTTTTTTTCCACCGAAGACAGACGGTTGTCCCGTAACATTCCCCGGTGGTTATTGTGACCCGAATGGTGACGGAAGTTACGCGGACGCTGATTGGGTGCGTGGATATTACGAATATAGAGCTTTATGTCCTTCCAATTCTTTAACACCCACTCGCACAGCACCCACAACTACTCCAGGCGTCCAACCAACCTCTTCCCAAACAGTTGATCTGAATAAATGTGCCAATTATGACGTTGAAGCACTTATTAAAAAACTTATAGAAACTTATGGTAGCGATCTGGGTTTGCGAAATACACTGACCAAATTGTGTTCCGGATATCAAAACCCCAATGTTTCCGGCGGAGCTGGCACGCCCACAACAGCGGTAAGCTCGGGCACCCCGGTACCCACCCTGCCTGATAGTCAAATTCCTCAAGGACTGGATGCTTTGTTAAATCCGACGGATGCACCGCCCAGTCAATACGTTTCTCACGCAACTCGCTGTCTGGCCAATAAATCTTTGTATCAACAAGCCGTTGCTATGTATCAACAGTATAGAACCGATAAAAACGCCGCGCCCGTACCTTGGCAAATTTTGAGCGGTTTCCATAATGTGGAAACAGGTGGCTCGTGCAACCCTAATCAATCGATAATAAGTGGAAGAAAAATAGGTGCTGCCGAACCGGATCGTGCCGGGACCTGTAGTCCGCAAGACACGGGTCCATGCCGAACCGTGCCGGTTGCCGGAGGATGTGGTTATAAATCGTTCATCGACGCAGCATGTGACGGGGCAAGAATACTTGTTGAAAACAAACTCCAAGGATCGATAGAAAGTATACCCCAACTCGCAGCCGGAATGGCTGGCTACAATGGATGGGGTAATACCAACTGTGATAAATGTACAAGTATTTATGGTTATTGCCCTGCTTCTTTCCGAGGAGACGATCATCCTTACCCTATGAATTGGTTCGATCAAAAGCATGCTACTATGTGTTTACCTTATTGTGACGGAGATAGGGTGCTATGCAATCCGGCGCCCGTTTTCAAGCGTCCGGGAGGACTTAGTATTATCAAATGGGTATCTTATTGCGACAAACATTCATGTTAAAAAATAGATATACATTAACCATAATAATCGGTGTCATTATTCTTATATCGCTGATCATCATAAATAATATACGAAGTAGACAAGAGCCTAAAGACGACCATAAACAAAATATAAATAAAAATTCATTTAAAAATATTAGCGCAGCTCCAACGTTGGCGGTTTCCGGTGTTTCTGGTATTGATGTAAATTCTCAAGTGGTGAAAAAATCAATAGATGAAATATCAATAATAAATAATAAGCTTCCATATAAATCCACAGTAAAGCTTGATTCCGGAGAAGAAGCCATCGTGTACATTCCTAAAACCAGCCAGAACGCACACCGCTGGTTGCTTACCGTAAATATAGATGGCGTGGATTACGAAATTCCCGACAAATCGCCTGATATGTCTAAACATAGAGAATTGTTCCGCATGGGGGCTCAAAATGTCTACGGTTGGCTTCGTGATCAAGGAGTCGATCCAGAAAATATTATGATTCTTTGGGGCGATACCAAGAAAATCCAGGATCGATCCCTAGAATGGCTACAATAACGATAATATTCATTTATCTTTTTTTTCGCATCGTAGATTTGGTTGTCGCCACAATCGCACCATATTTTTTACCTTATCTTGGCTTTTTCCCATACAAGGAAATATTGGATCTTTCGCGACTACCATATTTCCTTAGTGGTTTTGGAAATTTCGACGGAGTTCACTATATACGCATTGCTTCCCACGGCTACGACAACTTCGAACAGGCTTTTTTCCCTCTGTACCCTCTAGTCATAAGGATGGTGAGTATAATTTTAGGAGGCAGAATGGTTTTTGCTGGTATAGTTGTATCATGGTTTTTTGGTGGTTTTGGGCTCGTACTTCTGGCAAAATATCTTGAGACGATTGGGTTAAAAAAGGACAAGCTTTTTTGGACAATTTTATTTATATGTTTTTATCCTACATCATTTTATTTTGGCGCAATTTACGGTGAATCATTATTTTTATTCCTACTATTTTTATCTCTTTATAGTTTAGGTAGGCATAATCAGTGGTTGGCGTCCATCGCAGCATTTTTTGCTGCCCTGACTCGTTTGGCGGGTGTTTTTATATTCTTTCCTTTCTTTATAGAGTTGTGGCTCAATCCTAGTCGTAAGCAAATCCGAGGCGAAAAAACCACCATTAAAGTTTTAATTACCCTCATGCCTATTTTGGGTTTATTTGTTTATATGGGATATCTATATCAGACCACGGGCGATCCTTTTTATTTCGTTACTGCGCAACCTGCTTTTGGGGCGTATCGTTCAACTACTTTAATCTTGTTGCCCCAGGTAGTTTACCGTTACCTAAAGATATTTATTACCGCTAAACATGATTTTCGTTACTTTGTGTCCGTATTTGAATTTTTTTCATTTGTGCTCATGTTTGTGGCTGTTTTATCGGAACTGTGGCAAATCTGGAAAAACAAGAAAAAAGATTGGCTAGGGTCCAGGTTGGGTTTAGCTGTATTTTCTTTAGTTTATCTTTTGTTGCCGACCATGACGGGTACACTCTCCTCTATGCCAAGGTATAGTTCCATGGCGATATCGGCCTATATATTTTTTTCCGAGATAAACTCACGCGTGATTAAAGTTCTTTTAGCGGGCTTGTTTTTTGCAGTTCATACAGTAGTTCTAGCATATTTTATACAAGGCTATTTTGTTGGTTGACGGAGGAACTTTTTTACTTCATCATCTCCTATTTGTGGAAAAAACCGGTAAAACTGGGAAATAGACTGAGCATTGCGTGTTAAGTTGATTGTTATCAACTCTATGCCGGGAGCCTGAAAATTGTTTATAACGACGGGAGATGCGATTATTATCGACTGCGGCTTATATATTGAGGCGTATAAAGTAGCGGCTTTTGCGGTCGCGCCAGTTGCGATACCGTCATCGACTATTATTATGTTTTGTCCGGCGATGAGCGCATGTGTTTTGATTTCATCAATAAAAAATTTTTCACGATAATACTCAAATCTTTTTTTAGCTATTTTGATTTGTTCCGTGATGTCGATTTTTTTCAAGCCTGAAACCAATTCAATTACGTTCTTTTCTAGATATGTTATGTCGAAGCATACGGCACCAAGTGCCAACTCCGGATTGTGAGGTGCTCTTATTTTAGCTACCGGTAATGCTATGTGTCCGCATCCGATTTTGTGAGCGACTGCCGATCCGACGATGACACCTCCTCTTAGGAGGGAAGCCACTATTACTTTGCTTGCAGGCACCGACTTCATTCTCATTTTCAGAATTTCAGCCAATTGTTCGCCCGCATCTTCTCTGTCTTTAAATATCATTAGTGATATTCTATAATATTACCGGATGAAGTTGCGATGAACGGGCCTGTAGTTCAGTTGGCTAGAATGCCTGGCTGGCAGTCAGGAGATCAGGGGTTCGAGTCCCCTCAGGTCCACATATAATCACGTAGAAAAGTATCAAAAGAGACATTTAGCTTATTTGTACCGGCAGAGAAAATAATCTTCTCACAACTATCTTGTCCCCTTCATAGTAGATCTCGAACTCATTAAGATTAAGAGATCCCTTCAGCAGTGGTACTGCCATCTCCGGATCCGGGTCAGTTCGCATTATTACATGTCCCGGCTCAAGCGCTAGAATTTCCTCCAGGGTTAACTGTAATGGTTTTGTATCTTGTAGCGGATTTAGACCTAGTTCGACAACAAGTTTTCTATAGCGTTCTATACCCATTTATATTGGTTGATGTTAAATATTAATATATTTTTCTTCGATTAGGCGCAATCTGCTTTTGAAAGTTTTGGTTGAAAATATAAGGAGAATTATGCTCGAGCATGCCTGAAGAATGCCGAAAATCAAATGGTAGTGTCTATTGATGTAAAAGTTAATTTGTGTATTCACTTCCCACAGTGCATACGCCTGAAACAACACCGCCGCCGGGAGCACTAGTTTTATTTCTTTTAACTGGGAACGATATGTGTGTTCGTAAATTTTTTTCTGCACAGTGTTGTTTGACAGTTTATCTTTTTTACGCTTTATTATTGATAAGTCATATAAATATAAGACAATCATTACAAGAAGAAAAATTAAACAGAATAAGTACCATTTTTGCGGGTTGGTTATATAATAAAAGGCAATAACCTCGACGAAGCAGGCGAGAAAATAAAGAAATGAATGTATTAGATCTATCGGCCAGTCGATAAAACTCCAGGCGTGTAGTACGGATTGAGACCAAAAAACAAGAATGAGTATAAATCCCGAAATAATATATGGCCAATATTCCAGTTTAAAGTCGCCTATTACTGGCGCCGCTGCCCCTGCGAGCATTTGTAAAGCCATACCTTGAATAACGCTTATTATCAGAAATTCAATATCTAGAGCCATTGTTTTTAATGTATTTCTTGCTTCTTCACCTTTCATACGGTAGATTATAGCATTATGCATATTGCGCTCGGCACAACCAGCAAAATCAAACAGGAAGCCGTTAAGAAAATAATCACCGAGGTTGTGCGGATCGAAAATATGGTGGTTTACCCATGCAGTGTGGACTCGGGAGTCGGTTATACTCCATGGGGTCGGGAGACAAAAAAAGGCGCCAAGAACCGCGCGACAAAAAGTTTCGCTCTCCATCCTCAAGTCGATTTGGCGATTGGACTGGAGAGCGGGCTCGTGAATCGTTACGGTGATATATACGAGGAAGCGTGGGCATGTGTGTTGACCGGAGATAAAAGAGATTTTTTTGGATACTCAAGTGGTCTAAAGGTTCCTACATATATAATAAAAAAGTTAAATAAATCCGATCTTGAACATTGGCAGGTAATGCAACAGTTAGAAGAAGAGTTTCACTACACACGAGATGATACCTGGGGAAACTATAGTGGTAATATTGTACTTCGTAATGTGAGTTTGGAGGAGGCATTGCGCAATGCTCTCATCCAAATATTTGCGCCGCCGGAAAGCCTATTCCATAAATGAATGATTTTTGTAGACAATATGCTATTGAACTTTCTTATTTTTTTTACTATATTTTTTCCCGTGCCCGATAACGTGGCGTGACTATCTAGGCACTTCATAATTTCACGCTATAAAATATGCCTAAATCAAAAGCGAAATCAGAGACGAAAGCGGAAGAAACAAAGTCGGATGTGTGTCCAAAATGCGGTAGTGCTCTATCTCCAATTACAGAAACGCCAACCGGAAAGAGACTACAGCGATGTTCAGCTGGCACATGGAATCCGCAGACAAGGCAGGTTGATGGTTGTGACTATGTTAAATGGCTCGAAACACCACCGGAAGAAACAGATGAGAAATGTCCAAAATGTGGCGCCAACCTTATTATCATGACGACAAGATTTGGCAAAAAAGCCAAAAAGTGTTCTACTTCCGGATGGGATCGAGAAGCTAAGAAGGCGACCGGATGTGATTATATCGAATGGTTAAATAAGACCACTCGAGAAGAGCTTGAAGAAGAGTGTCCCCAGTGTGGAAACAAGCTCGTCCTCATGACGACAGCAAACGGTAAACGTCTAAAAAAGTGTTCTACCAATACATGGGATAGGCAAAAAAAACAAGCGGTTGGCTGTACTTATGTAGAATGGCTCAATACCGGTGCAACAAGTAAGAATAATGGCGATGAAGATTTTCCGGCCGAACCAATCTGAGTCAATTTGAGAACAATCTGAACCAAGCTTTCAATGCATAGGAATCAATTGATTTGACGTACATTTTTCCTAGATAAGCTTTATCACCGACCCAGACAATTTCATCGATTATCCCAGATATCGCTTTGGGATTTTGCGGCAGATTGTAAGCCAATTGAAGTACTGGTTTTTCATCGAATATTGAACTGCTTATTGTTGTCTGAAATGGAAAAGCGTGAAAGCGTCCATCGGTGGATTCGTTATTAAAAAAATCACCGAAACGTATTCGTGTAGCCCACATAAGAATAGGGGAAAGTATATTGTCCCCACGGCCATTTAGATAAAAGCATTTTCCTTGCCAAGGAGTCCAGATATTATTGATAGTCGCAATGAAAGATTCAGCTGCTCCTGTTGGGTATATTTCCTCAATTTTGCCCTTATAGAAGCCTTCAAGTTTATTGGGCACGGTTCCCTGCATGAACTCTTTCTGTAGAGTTTGGTTATCCATAATTATTTTCTGACGAACAAGATTCCAAAGGGCGTACTACGACCTGGCCCGGCAAGATATTTACCTCCACTCATAAGCGCGGTTGATCCGCCCGAATCAAGATTTAAGGCATTTTCCATTCCGAGAGCCTTAAGCACACGGGCTACCTCTGCCACATTGGCATTATGGACAACACCTATAAATACGGTTGTTCCCTTGGTCCCAATGAAACTACGCAAACCTTTTCCCGACCTCTTAACCTCGCCGTCACCCCCGAAAGTAACATTGCTGTTAAAGATAAGAAGCGGTTGACCGGCAATAACCGCATCAACTCCGGTATCTCGCCCCCATTCCAGCGACCGACTTACCCATCTGGCTGAGCTGCCGGAAAAGATGACTGCCGGCACCGTGCTATAGACATTATTATCGGAATTAAAATAATATTTTTTCTTATTCATAATTAGGGTATCAAAAGAATTTTTTTTACCGTCGCAGCTGGGGTATGTGGCCGGGCAAAAATACGGTCCGTTTATACCAGCGTACGCTCCGGAGCGGCTAACGAAGTCACCCAACGACAATACGGGACAATCATTAGCACAGTTGCTGTCTGATGCGGTATCAACAATAACTCGTGTTGAGTTGAGATCCGCGGCGACTATATCTACCATATAGCTACCGATATCGGTCTGAACAACTTGCCTGCGGTATCCTGATCCCGGAGGTGCATTGTTGGTGGGTACATTTTGTGGAATAGAAAATGAAGATGTGATTTTGTCTCGCTCGCCTGCGATAGATTTTTTAAGTGCAGTAAGTGTAGCTGTTCCTGAAGCGTAATCTCCCTTAGAAAGCGATAGGAGAACTGAGGTGAACTTGTTATCGAAATCGGTGGTTTTGCTGGTTGCCTCTCTTAATTTTAATAACTCCTCATATGTTCCAACGGCCTCTTTATATGCACTTTTTATTTCTGTTATCGACTTTTCAAGATTTTGGTTGATGGTGCGTTGGTCTTCGTTGCGCAAGATGTCAAGGTTGTGAGCGGTTTTTTCTAGCTCTTCTTTTATGTTTTGGTATCGTTGATCCAGTTCGTCTGCCCTAGCTGAAGAAGATATAATTTTTTTGGAAAGATAATTTTGTTGTTCACGCATGTAGTAGATTACAGTCGCTGAGATTGCCCCAATAAAAAGTAGTGAAAGGATAAATTTCATACTTATTTAGCCGTCGCCGCCAGTGATTTCGCCCAGTCGCCCAGAATTTTTTCTTTACCCGGTTCGTCATTAAAAAAACTATCGACGCGAAGCGATTGGCCAGCCAACGTACCTTTTATATTATTCACGAACTCCTCCAAAAAATCCACTGCGCCGCAAAAATGTGCGTAAGATTTATCGCCTAAACCAAAGATAGCAAATTTTTTCCCGGTGAAATCTTTACCCTGGGATCTTTCGGAAAATTTGATGAAGTCCTCGTGAGGCATACCCTCCTTTTCTCGGTTATACCAGCTGGGTGAGCCCATGAGAATCAAATCGTATTGATTGAAATTTTCTGGATTAATAGTACCGATTTCTTTCATATCAACCTTATTTCCGACTTCTTCCAATGCTCTGACTATGCATTCACTCGCCAATTTTGTTCCGGAAGAATAAGTGGCGTATGTCAGGAGAATATTCATAGGCTTCATTATATATAAACAATCTTAAAATTACACGCGCTTTTACCGAAATGTCGAAGTATGGTTTGCGTTATGATAGAATTCTTTTCATGCCCATCAAGTTCATCGAGCATTATAAGCGATCTCTTACCAAAGCGTTTACTTTTCGTATCCTTGCACTTACGGCCGATTTTTTGATTATTTCTAAATTAACCGGACGTAACGACGTTGCGATCGGGATAATTATCGTTTCCAATTTTTCAAGTACCATATTGTACTTTCTTCATGAGCGACTATGGAATAAAGTATCTTGGGGAAGACATCATCATGGGGAAACAAACGCAAAATAAAAGGCGTGTATACTGTAAATATGGAAGATCTTCATTTGAGCGAAGACCAAGTTAAACATATTAGTGGATTGAGATCAAATAAAAAAGGCCTCACTTCCGAAGAGGCTGAAAAGAGGATAATACAGTATGGCCCTAATGTTGTGGCTACACAAAAGAAACAGAATCTACTCAAATCGCTTCTTGCCCGTTTCAATAATCCGCTCGTAATCATACTTATTATCGCTTCATGCGTGTCGGCTTTTACCGGCAGCTACGCCGATTTCGTAATAATAATATGCATAGTCATTATTAGTGTTGCTTTGGATTTTTTTCAGGAGTATCAGTCGGCCGCTGCCGCCGATAAGCTTAAACAGAAAGCTTCAATCCATACTTGGGTTTATCGCGACGGACAACGCATGGAACTCGTTGCCGCACATCTCACTGTTGGCGATCTTATAAATCTTACAACCGGCGACGTGGTTCCGGCCGACGCCGAAGTAGTATCGTCGGTCGACTTTCACGTAGACGAATCGGCGCTCACCGGAGAATCATACCCGGTTGGTAAAGCCGAGGGCGAAGGCGTTTTCATGGGCTCGACCGTCGTAAACGGAGAAGGACTTTGTGTTGTGACCGCAGTTGGCGCAGCAACAAGATTCGGATCGATCGCAGAATCTCTCGCCAAGGTACGTCCAGAAACCGATTTTGAGCGAGGTATGAAAAAATTTGGTTATTTGGTCATGCAGGTTACGATCGGACTTATAATGATGATTTTTTTGGCACATATAGTGATGAAGCATGATCTTTTTCAGTCTTTTTTGTTCGCAGTCGCCTTGGCAGTCGGACTAACGCCAGAATTACTTCCTATGGTGGTTACCGTCAATCTTGCACAAGGGGCAACTCGCATGGCGAAGAAAGGTGTCATTGTGAAGCATCTACCTTCAATCCAGAATTTTGGCGGGATGAATATTTTATGCACCGATAAAACCGGAACGATAACCGAAAATAAAATAAAATTGGAAAAATACGAAAACGCTGGTGGCGAAGAAGATACAGAAGTTCTGCGGTTAGCTTATTTGAATAGTCTTTATCAGGCAAATTTGAAGAGTCCGTTGGACGAGGCGGTACTCGCCCATAAAGAGGCACACGAGAAGAATATCAGTAAAATTACGGAAATACCCTTCGACTTTATAAGAAAACGTCTTTCCGTTGTTGTGGCTACGCAAGATCATGAGTTGAAATTAATCTGCAAGGGAGCACCCGAATCTGTAAATGAACAATGTAACTGTGTAGTCGTTGGGGGACATGTGCAGTCGCTAGATGATTCTTTGAGATTGAAGTTGAAGAAAAGATACGAACAATTAAGCTCAGAAGGTTATCGAGTTTTAACTGTTGCATACCGTAAGGTTGATGAAAAGGAGAGTTTTTCTAAAAGCGATGAAAAAGATCTGGTTTTTGCCGGATACACTGCATTTCTCGACCCACCCAAACATTCGGTTAAAGCGGTACTCGCCGATCTTAAGTCGGCAGGTGTAGGTTTGAAAATTCTCACCGGGGATAGCGAGTTGGTAACCAAAAAAATTTGTGATGAGCTGGGTATTGAGGTGAGCGGAGTAGTTGTTGGACAGCAGCTTGTGCATGTTTCCGACCGAGCTATGCAGCGTATCGCGACTCAAAATACTATTTTCGCTCGCTTGACACCGGCGCAAAAAGAACGATTGATCCTTGCTCTAAAAAAAGAAGGTAATGTGGTTGGTTATATGGGGGACGGAGTCAACGATGCGCCACCATTGCGCGCTGCCGATATCGGTATTTCGGTTGATAACGCCGTTGACGTTGCTAAAGAGTCAGCGGATATTATATTGACCAAAAAGTCTTTGAGAGTGCTTCATGATGGTATAGTTGAAGGGAGACGGACTTTTGCCAACACGATGAAGTATATATTCATGGGTATGGGCTCAAATTTCGGTAATATGATGTCTGTAAGTATCGCTTCGCTTTTATTTCCGTTTCTACCAATGCTGCCTATTCAGATATTGCTCAATAATCTTATGTACGATTTGTCCCAGCTTGCCCTCCCCACCGATAATGTCGATGAGTCGGAGCTTAAAGAACCCAAACGTTGGAATATGAAATACATCCGCCAGGCGATAATAACCTTCGGTCCGATCAGTTCGTTTTTCGACTTTGTCACCTTTTATGTTTTGTTATATGTTCTTCACGTTGGAGTTGCCGCATTCCGTACCGGTTGGTTCATGGAATCATTGATAAGTCAATCCTTGATAATCCTTGCCAGTCGAACGCACAAAGTGCCCTTTTGGAAAAGCACACCATCAAAATATTTGATACTATCGGTTCTCGCGACGTCTGTGGCGTCGGTTTTTATAGCACAGACCTGGGTAGGTTCCTATTTTAAGTTCGTTTCCGTACCATTGAATTTCTGGATTTACCTTATCGGAATCGTCATTATTTATGTTGGTATCGTTGAGGTAGCCAAGGTGAGATTCTTTAAATATATTAAGTAGTCATTTTTCCCCCGCGTGATTTTTCCAAAGATTTTATATAGATAATTACTTCCAGATACATTAATGACAATCCGAATATAAAATCTTCGACAGGTATAGAGATAAAATTTATATTTGTTTTCATTTCCGGCGCGTACAAGACCACTGGTCTTGCTGTCAGATAGTAGTTGAATACGAAGGTGAGAATTAAAGTAATTATTGTGAATAATAGTCCCTTTATGGTAAAGATGAGGTTGGTTTGCAATAACATATCGAGCCATATCACGATAGAAAAAATAAAAAGGTCGGATGAAGTATATAGTTTTTTATCTATAAAAAACCAAACACTAAGTAACAACAGAAGTATAATGAGTGTCCTTTGATAGTAATCAGGGAGACTCGAATCATTGAAACGGTTTTCTAAATTTTGCCAAATAAATAGACAGGCGTAAGGTACGACTAAAAAGAAAACCCACTCTTCCAATGGTAATCGAAGCAAATATATTCCCGTTATATATTGTGGGTTAAATTCCCAAAAATATCCCACCACAAGGTTATCCCAGATTGTAAATATAGAGGCGGTTATTATTGTCGATATAATTGTCCGCTTCAAATCAGGGAAATTAAGTTTGACGAAGAAGTATTTTGCAATAAAAGGAGATATGAAAATTAACAGGTCGAATATTAGATATTCATATTTCATTTATTTCTTGTGATTATATAATCGGTGAAACTGTGAAGGAGTTCCTGCCGATCGGTATTTATAGGCATTGTATCGATTTTGTTATGTAGGTTATTCAAAGTCAAGCTTACCTTATTGGACAAGAATGTTTTTGCCTGGGAGGAGTCGAAAATTTTTTTTACGATTTCTATTTCCTTATTACCGATATCTTTATTGCCAAAAATGGTTTTGAGAATCAGAGTCTCCCTTTCGTTGGCGAACTTAAACAAAAGGTGTCTTATTAACGTTTTTTTATTTTCTCTTATATCGGAGCCTATGGGTTTGCCGGTGACATTTTCGCCGCCGAAGATGGATAGTTCATCGTCGCGAAGTTGGAAAAGTATGCCCAAATCTTCTCCGTAAGAGTCCAGTGAGGAAATCAAATTTTTTGGCGCGCGGGTCAGTTTTGCCCCAAGTGTTAACGGAAGAGAAATAGTGTAACGGCCGGTTTTATATCGGTATACGGATAATATTTCTTCCTCGGTAGGTTCCGTTTGTCTCATACCCAGATCGACATCGGACATCTGCATCGCTCCAACATATTGCAACTCTCTCGAAAGCATTTTTATGAGGTTGATTGTAGTTTTTGGATTATCCGAGTGCGTAGATATAAGCTCATATGCCAAAAAAAATCCCACATCCCCGACGCATATCGCCATAGACTGCCCATATAAATGAGGGTTTAGTACGCGGGCAGACTCTCCTTTTTCTTCATAATGGGCAAAGAGAGCTTTGTTCCCGCGTCTAAGTCTGTCGTTGTCCATTATGTCGTCATGTATGAGAAGAGTCGAATGAATAATTTCGATCGCTCCTGCCATCGCGACGGCTTCATTCGAGTGTTTATCGCCATTTATTGTGGCACCGATAAGAATCAGTAGCCCGCGAATCATTTTTCCGTTCAGTATGAAATGGGAATATAAGTCTATAGTCTCCGAAAGGTAAGGGAGATCTTTTGGTGAATGTATTTTTTGGTGATTCAAGTATTCTGTTAGATAATTCTCCAACCGAGGCTTGTTGTCTTTTACGAATGATTCTATTTTCATATTTTATTTTAGTCAACAATTATGTCAACACCATCCTTCGTCTATCTATATCGAATGAAGAGTATGCTTTCAATAAATTTAGTAAAGCATTCAATACGACGCGCATCTTGTTCGGTTTTATTTTATGTTGAAATACTATCATGAGATTCTTATATATATTTTCGGCTGTCCACTTGTACATATCGGCGGCTGTTTTTATCGCCACTCGATACTTTCTCGGGATTAGATCGTATCCCCGGGAAGCCTCTTCTTGCATTCGCCTGTATATGTCGATCTCGTATCTTATTAGTCGTTGAAAATTGACGATTTCATTTGGTGTTGTGGGTTTCAAAGATTTCAATCCGAATTTTTCGATATCTTTTTGAGGAATATAAACTCTACCAAGTGTTAAATCCTCATCGATATCTCTTATGAAGTTTATAAACTGCATCGCCCGACCCTGCGCCATGGCGAATGGATATGATGCTTTTGGCAAGTTGAGAATTTTTGCGATCATGATACCGATTATCTCTGCCGATCCATATATATATTTTTGAAGATCGGCAAAACTATGATATTTTTTTATCACGGTGTCCTGCTCCATTACTCCCATAAAAGCATCGATCCAGTTGAGCTGGAATTTATGTGTTTTAGCCAAAAGGACGAAGTTGTCAATTATTAGGTTGTTGGTGCTCTTACCTGAAAGCGCTGCATATAGTTGTTTTTTAAGATTTTGGAAGCCTAATAAGTCTTGCGGAATACTGTCGACGAAGTTGTCGGCGGTCCTCACAAATGCGTATAGGGTTGTTATATCTTCCCGGATTTTTTTTGGAAAAAAAAGACTAGAATAGAAATAAGTATTTGAAGAACGAGAGAATATTTTTTTTGCGGTATTATTTGCGTTTGTCATTGGTTATTTTTCCCGCAGTCAGCTCCGCCGAGACCAGACACATCGGTACACCGATACCCGGATGAAGGTATTGACCGGTATAGTATAGATTATCTACTTTTTTACTTTTTATGGACGGTCTAAACATGGCTGTCTGCAATCTTGTATGAGATAGCCCAAAGGCTGTTCCTTGATATGCATTATATAAAGCGGAATAATCGCGTGAAGATAGAATGTGTTTGACGACGATTCTACCATTAAGCGATTCACCTATTAGGTTTGAAAAATGGTTGAGGATTTTTTTTTCGAAATAATCACACACCTCATCCGAGTCGACCAAGCCCGGAGCAACCGGCACTAAAATAAATACAGATTCAGAGTCTTCGGGGACTATGGAGGAGTCTGTTTTGGACGGCACACCAATATAGTATGAAGGATCGTTGGGCCAGTCCGGATTGGTAAAGATGGAATCGAAATGTGATTTCCAGTGGCTGGAGAAATAAATGGAATGGTGTGCGAGAGTATTTATTTTACCCTTTATGCCGAGATAAATTATAAATGCCGAAGGCGCGACTGTTTTTTTCTCCCAGTATGACGCCGGATACGAACACCACTCCTTGTCTAATAATTTTAGTTCTGTGAATGGATAATCGGCAGAGGAAACGACGATGTCGGCGCTATATACGCCACCCTCCTCAGTAATAACGGATTTGGCATTACCGGCGGAGACGGCGATTTTTTTGATATTCTGGGCTGTCTTTATTTCGCATTTATTTTCTATACAAAGTTTTTCCAAAGCGCTTATTATTTTATACATTCCTCCCATGGGGTAAAATACGCCATCATTATAAATAACGCTGTCCATGAGTGAATATAGAGCGGGAATGTTGTAGGGTGAACAACCCAGAAACATCGCATGAAATTCTAGTAACTGTTGCACTTTTGGGTCGGAAGTGATTTTGGCAACTTCGGAATGCAGTGATTCGTAAATGCCTAGTTTTTTTCCTTCAAGTAATATCCCAGGCATTATCAGTTGGGAAATCGAATCGTAGGATTTATATAATAAATCTCCGGTAGCCTTCTCTTTTATATATCCGGATTTTTCCAGATGACTATAAAAACGGGGGGCAATTCCGGGGTCAAGGGTCTCAAGTGCCGCAACCGCGCCCTCGAGGTTGCCGGGAATAGTAATGCTCTGTGATAGACTATAAAAAGCTTTCAGTTGTGGATCGAGTTTTTTAAGTACGTAATAGTCACTGGTTTTTTTATTGAAAAGAGAAAAATAACGGTCGAATATTTCGGGCATCGTGTACCAGGATGGGCCCATGTCGAATGTGAATCCCGATTCGCGAAATACCATCGCTCGCCCGCCAATCACCTCGTTTTTTTCCAGAATAGTAACTTTATAGCCATTTTTCCCAAGAAGTGCCGCGGTTGCCAAGCCAGAAATGCCGGCGCCGATAACGACAACTTTTTGGTTTTCCATAAATTAAGTATATCGTACCGCCTGTTACAGCCCAAGAGATTTTAATCACCGATATATTAAGATACTCCTGTTAAATTTATAGTCCGATATTATGATAGAAACAAATGGGGGATGGAGCGAAATTGACCAGTCACAGATAGATTTTAATCTTCGTCTGAAGGAAGTAGGAAAATATGTATCTGGCGTGACGGATGAATTATATTGCCATTTTGATCAAGAGAAGGGAGCCGAGGAATTCGCACACTATAAACATACGGTCGAGAGATATGGCGCTTATTCTGTAACTCGGATGATGTCGGAAATATCTGAGGTGGAGCATGTTGTAGATAAAAAGTATCTCCAGTTTTGTTTTCCTACGGAGAGAATAGCTGCGGGATTCCCAGTTTATTTGTTGAAGATGATCGATGAATACACTTGTAGAGAGCAAAAACTATACGAGATGATGCTCACATTCAATTCTCGGTCAGCCCAATGTGGCGATCCGGAATATACATACTACATTAACGAAATAGCCCGCATCGGTTCGGAAATAGAAGTAATAAAACTAGAGTCGAAAAGATTTTTATCTGCTTACAATGCATACAAATAACAACGATATATTCCTGTGGGAGAGAGTATAATGGCAGATACATGATACAAGATACTCCCACGATTCTTGTAATATTCGGAGCCACCGGCGACCTGATGGCGAAAAAAATCGCCCCCTCACTGTTGCGCCTTTTCCAAAAAGGTAAATTACCCAAGATGATGCAGATTATCGGTTTCTCCCGTCGAAAGATATCCCGTGAGGAATTCCAGCTGCATATAATGCAGAATTTTTTAGCTTACAAAAATATTAAAGCCGATAAAAAAACTATCGAGGACTTTTTTAAGTATATAAACTATCATTCGGGCAAATTTGACAGCCTTGACGACTACAAAGCGCTCGCGACAATTTTGGGACGCATTGATGGTGAATGGAAGACTTGCGCCAATAAGTTGTTTTATCTTGCAGTACCTCCCGAATATTACAAAACTATATTCCTCAACCTCGATCGCTCCGGTCTTACGATACCTTGCGGACCAGATGGTGGATGGACACGGGTTCTGGTCGAGAAACCATTCGGACACGATCTGGAAACGGCAAAGTCACTTGATCTTTTTATGGGTAAATTATTTAAGGAAGAACAGATTTATCGCATTGATCATTATCTTGCAAAAGAAATGCTGCAGAATATTCTTACCTTTAGATTTTCCAATAATATATTGGAGTCTTCCTGGAATAACCGCCATATCGAGTCTATTTGTATTCGTCAGCATGAAGTGTTTGGGGTTGAATCGAGAGGGAAGTTTTATGATGGTGTGGGAGCGCTTCGTGACGTGGGTCAAAATCATCTTATGCAAATGTTGGCCCTTGTCACTATGGATCATCCGGGTAAGTTTGGAGGCGACGAGGTAAGAAAAGTGCGAGCTGCTATTTTGAAGTACGTTAGACAGTTATCGAAAAAGGAAATCGTCGAATATACTTCCCGGGGGCAATATGAGGGTTATGTAGACGAAACTGGAGTAGCGACAGACTCCAAAACAGAGACATTTTTCCGTATACAAACATTCATTGATTCTCCAAGATGGGCGGGCGTGCCGATAATATTGGAGCACGGTAAGAATCTTAAGAAATCTAAAAAGGAAATCGTTGTCACTTTCAAGCACACTGCGCCTTGTCTCTGTCCGCCGGGCGGCCGTCACCATAAAAATCAGGTTGTTTTTTCTCTCGAGCCGAAGGAAGAAATTAGGATAAATTTTCTTTCAAAAAAATCCGGACTTTCTAGTGACCTCGAAGAACGGTGCTTCACCGACAGATTCCGTAACCGCGTTAATCCGAATCAATATGTCGAGGAATATGAAAAGCTACTTCTTGATGCGATAAGCGGTAATCAAATATTGTTTGTCAGTACCGATGAAGTCTTGGCGATGTGGAAATTTGTCGATCCGATCATAAAATCATGGGCGGAGAATGCGGTTCCTCTATCTCTTTATAAAAAACATTCCGAATCGATAATTAACGAGGTAGAATCCCCAACTACTCATATTAATAGCATTGCCAATAACCACTCGATAGGTGTTGTTGGTTTGGGTAAGATGGGTACGGGTATTGCACTGCAACTTCTTGAAAAGGGTTGGAATGTAGTTGGTTACAACCGTACTTTTGAAGTTGCTCAAGCCTTAGAAAAAGACGGCTTAAAGACTGCTGTGACGATAAAATCTTTAGTCGAACAACTCAAGCCACCCAGACTCATTTGGATTATGGTTCCTTCGGGTAGGCCGGTTGACGAGATGATTTTTGGTACCGACGGATTGGTTAAATATTTGGAAAAAGGAGATATAATGATCGATGCCGGCAATTCGAATTACAAAGACACAATAGAGAGGGCGAAGAAGATAAAAAAATATGGTATAAGGTTCGCCGATGCCGGAGTCTCCGGAGGTCCAAAAGGTGCTCGTTACGGTGCTTGTATAATGGTTGGTGGTGAGCGGGAAATTTACGATTACCTCACGCCTCTTTATATCGATCTTACTGTGGCGTCGGGAACGCAGTTCTTTGAAGGGATCGGTGCTGGGCACTTTGTAAAGATGGTGCATAACGGAATTGAGTACGGGATGATGCAGGCCATCGCCGAAGGTTTTGCGATTATGAAGAAGGCTAAATATAAATTAGATCTTAGAAACGTAGCTCACCTTTACAATCATGGTTCGGTTGTGGAGTCGCGTTTGATTGGGTGGCTTAAGGATGGTCTTGAAATATATGGTGAAGAGCTGGATAAAGTTTCGGGTACTGTTGCACATACGGGTGAAGGTGCATGGACGGTTGAGGCCGCGAATGATCTAGATGTTAAGGCAAGAATTATAGAAGGAGCGCTTCAGTTCCGAAAAGATTCCGAAAAGAACCCCAGTTATACGGGTAAATTGCTTTCGACGATGCGCAATCAATTTGGCGGCCATAGTATTAAAAAATAATTTCTGCAAAATATGGTAACAGACAGGGAAATCATCGATATTTCAATATTTCTAAATGCAAATACTCCCGTCTATCCAGGCAATCCCCCGGTCGAGATAAAACATTTCGCAAGCGCCTCCGGCCAATCTTTTAATTCGCAAATTTTACTCGGATCACATGTGGGTACACACATTGATGCACCGGCACATGCATTTTCCGAAGGTAAAAAAATACAGGATTTTCCTTTGAATTATTTTGTTGGTGGCGTGCGCGTTTTAGATTTATCATCATCAAAAAGTTCGATATCTTTGGTAGATATTAAAAGTAAAAATGTAAAAAAAGGCGAGCGGATCCTGTTGAAAACGACCAATTCATCCCGAGGCTTCACCCATTTTTATGACGATTATGTTTTCTTATCGCCGGAGGCGGCTCATTATGTTGCCGAAAAAGAAATAAGACTACTCGGAATAGATTCCTTTTCTGTGAAGCAGAAAGGATCGCCCGATAACCGTCCTCACACGGAGCTTTTATCCAAAAATATACCGATCATCGAGGGTATCGATTTAGCAAAAGTCACCGAAGGTGCTTATTTTTTAGTAGCGCTTCCCTTGGCTGCCGAAACCAATGATGCCGCCCCGGCAAGAGTTGTTCTGTTGAAGTAAATCAATCGGCACACTTGGTCCACAAGCCAACCTTTTCTTTCGCAGCGGTTTTTTCTAAGCCAGAAAAATAATCCGCATATTTCACATCAGGGGGAAACGTGACGGCTTTGGCATAACCTTCGCGCAAAAGCTCCTCATTTACGAGCATATCGTCGAGAAATACATAGCGCAAAAGTCTTCCATAACGGTCTGTCTCGGAGACGTCTTTTTCCAAACGCACCATCTTGCCTTCCACCAAATCTTTGTTTCTTATTTTTGCCGCTTCGGCATAACATTCGGCCGGAGATTTTTTATTACCAAGCTCAGGAGTGTCGATGCCGATGTACCGCACATGGGCATTACCCTCAATTACTATCGTGTCACCGTCGATAACGCGTGTTACTTTGACGTAATTCGGATCGACAGCAGCTTTTGTCCAGGTTACTTGTTGTTCGGGTTTGGTAGGGAGTTGCCCTGCCAAAGCCATAAAAACATTGATGATGAATAAAACAAATAATTGTAATCCTCCCAAATAAGTACCCATACGTATCATTTTATACCTAGATAAGACAAATGATAAAGTGTAAAAGCACCACCAAAGCGTAAAAGGGTTAGGAGTGTTATAATAATGGGGAATACGGGACGTAGTTCAGATGGCTAGAATGCACGCATGGGGTGCGTGAGGTCGGCGGTTCAAG
>CAYMOO010000001.1:0-24005 GCA_964392185.1 uncultured Gammaproteobacteria bacterium | reverse complement strand
GACTCGTAGCTTCAATATGCTCAAATTAACAATGAGCCTTCATATCCGGGAATAGCTGAAAAAGAAAGTGTATGTAACAGATATATACATTTTGATGCTATAATATTAGATCTTATATCCTCGGTGCTCAATGTTGACACTAGAGGAACAAGAGCACATTTACAATCCCCGAAAGCACTATTTCATATCAATCAATGCTGCGCAGTATGCGAACAATTGTCAGATTGTTTTTATACTGCGCGGTGTTGTTTGTATTGAGAAAGAGAAGTATGATGAATATCCGAAAAAGTATTTTCTACCTGACGTTCGTGTTGTTTTTTGTATCGACTTTCAATGATCGAGTCACTTTTGCACAGGATCAAACCATTAGTCGACCGCTTACGCCTAGTTTTATTGGTACTCCGTCCACCCAGTGGTTTGTGGTGGGCGAGTCCCAGAATTCTCCGGACTTTCCGGAGGAGGTTGAAACAGAATATGACGTGACTACGAATGAGCGTTTGGCTGTCGTTAGTGTTCCCATTCTCACCACCGATGATCAGGGCCAACAAGTGCTTCTCCATAATGCGAAGTACGTTTTCGCCTATGGAGCAACAGGAGCTGATGGTGGGATTGGTCCGAACCGTGTCGATCAATCGTTTTTTCCAACGCTGGGATTCGATCAGGCCGCCGCAGAACGCTGGGCGGTGGAGAATCTGCAACAGATAGAAAACGCGATTCCCCTTGCCGGTATCACGACCGCCGAATCCGCAAAGATCTGGATTCTCGTAAAAGAAAACGGTTCAAATGGTGGGTGTAGGCTAAGTTCACAGAGTGATACGAAGATTGTGGTTTTGCCGAGAAAAGGTGTTGTTAACACCAATCCCGGCGATTCTTCATATCGACGCTCGTATATGGTTGTGCACGAGCTCAGCCATAATAGCCGTCATCTCCTCGGAGTCGACGGAGCCACCCATGCATTTTATCTGGGACATCATGAAGAGGTTCCAGCTCAAGCTCTCGGTTCCGAGTGGTGGCGGCGACAATCGACCCTGATTCATCCTACGCAGAGCGCTCAAATAAGGGAAGACCTATCAACACGCGCCCAGTTCGTTCTAGGGCATGAGAATATTGATGAAGACATTCCGGGTAACACGAACCGGACCGCTCATAGTTATTTTGTCTATTCGGTTGACCAGGATTTGGGTATCCCTATGGAAGCGTTTCTCTCGCGATTCCAGTATGCGCTCCAAAATCTCATCGCCACCGGCAAGATTGGAGCTGACACCGATGGCGACGTTAGATTTGAACTGGTCCTGGAGGAAATGACAGGTAAAGATATAAACCTCTACGACCTCTGGTCGCGGGCAATTGGTAAGTTGTTGTTGCCGCAGCCGGCGACATTAACCCCCTACGATTGGGGGTACCAATTCCTTCGCGATCCGGCGATTAAGGCGCAGTATCCGCCCACACCGGCGCACCCGGTGTACAATTATTCCAAGATCTTTCCGGAGCAGATCGGCTTCGTCCAGTTACAGTTTTCGGAAATTCCTCCCGGTCAACACCGATATGTTAAAGCGGTTGATGTGAGGTTATGGTATATCCATGCCACAACCAACGCTTTGACGGAGTTGCCGAATTTTGTCGACCTGGCCGTCTACATGCCCCAGATCAAGGATCGGCTGGTAATCGCCGTCAAGGCAAGCCCCTCTGCGGAGGGCGCCTTGGTCATTGACGCAACTGCACCAAGCTTCAGTATGATATATCTACCCGCCATACGCAAATAAGCTTTCAGGGAATTGGGGCAATGAGAGAAGAATATATTAGTATTACTTATTCCGCGCATGTAATACCAGTATATTTCTTAATTCATTGCCTCCTATATAAAAAAAGCCCTTCCTATGGAAGGGCTTTTTAGTAGATATTTTCGAATCAGGCAACGACTGCGGTGCAGAATTTGCAGCGTGTCGCTTTAACCGGGATCACACTTAGACATTCTTTACATTCTTTTTCTGTCGGTTCTTTTTTGACCTCTTTTTTCTTACCCATCGCCATCACTTTATTCATAGGAATGACGATGAAGAAATAGATTATGGAAGCTGTTATGAGAAAGGCTATCACTGCATTCACAAAACTTCCAACCATAAAATCACTATTGTTTATCGTGAATTTAATCGCGGAAAAATCCGGTGTTCCGCCGAGTGCGCCGATAATAGGCGATATTATATCGTCTGTCAGGGCCTTGACTATAGCGCCAAACGCACCACCGATCATCACACCCACGGCGAGATCTACAACATTACCACGCATTAAGAAATCTCTGAATCCTTTAAGCATTTTTTTGTTTTCACCTCCTTCCGGATCGATTATAACATAAGGGTTATCAGAGCGCATTGATCCTTATCGGGCAGATAAAATTTGTTTTTTGTAGCTCGCGAACAACAGCCGCCATTTTGCGGGCGCGCGCACTGTTAATATTGTTTTCCGATGTTGGTAAGGGAAATGGCGTCGGTGTCTCGAATATTATGAGTCCTTGTTGTTGGCTACCGGGCTCTGTTTCTATATGAGTGGGGATGGGTGTGGTTGGTGTCGGGGTGGGTAAACCATCTTCTTCTCTCAGGTGTTCGAGTGAGACTATAACCATGTTGAGATCGACATCGACGATCGTGGCGAGTATGGGGTTTTCTGGTATGAAGTACCAGGAGGTATTTTTTCGGCCATATAGATGGCCATCCAGATTGAAAATTGGATTAAGCTCGGATTTTTTCGGGTCGCATCTTTCGGGATTTATGAATATCGGTGTGGGAGTAATCAGGAAAGAGTTATAAGGTGCTTCTTCAGGTTCAGTTAAAAGATCGAAGGAGCTTTGTTGTTGGGAAGATCCATAAGTTTGAGCTTTTATAGAATAAGATGGTAGTAAAAATATTAGTAATAAAAAGAAACTGACCACTATCCTTTTATGACGTTTCATGTATTCATATTATAGTATAAGTGTATTATCTGCTAAAATATCCCCATGAGAAAAATCTCCGCTACCATGGCTTCACAACACCCGGATCATGCAGCAAAGCCGTTTTGGCATGACCAGGAATTTATCGGTACACATGATGAAATCAAGGAAACTTATATTAATTTTTCCGAACTTGGAATTGATGAATATAAGTGGGACTGGGAAGGGAAATTGGTCGACGAATCGGTACTTGAAAGAATGTGGGGTCTACATTATGACTATTTCAAAAAAGAAGAGATTGGTAAAAACAAATTTCTTACTTTCCGTCTGCCCAACCCCAAAGTCGAAACCGAGTTCCGGTTGGGTCGGGCATTCATGGGTATTTTGTCGGCTTCCGGACTTGCACGTCAGGTGGGCCTTCACGCACCACCATTGTTCGAGGTAATTTTACCAATGACAGAATCAGCGCAGGAAATGATAGATGTGCAGGCCGCCTTCACCGAGCTTTCTTCTCTCAAACATAAATTGTTGAGAATGGATACGGGCGCTCTCAAACATATCGAGCTCATACCTTTGTTCGAATCGGTCGATACCATAATGAATTCGGACGAAATTCTAAAAGAATATCTGATCGGCCATCGATTTGTTTTTCACACGAAACCAGCCTATATGAGGCCATATGTCGCCCGGTCGGACCCAGCTCTTAATGCGGGCCTGGTGCCAACTGTACTCGCGATAAAAATTGCTTTATGCCGCTATGCCAGATTCGAGAAAAAATACGACATTAAGCTTTATCCGATAATCGGTTCCGCTTCGCTGCCTTTCCGTGGTGGACTTACGCCGGAAACAGTGGGCGACTTTGCGAGAGAATATGCCGGTATCCGTACCGCGCTCATACAAAGCGGTTTCCGATATGATTATCCGAAGGAAAAGGTCATAAGAGGTATAGCGGAGTTATCGCGCTTGTTGCCGAAACTTCATCCAGTTGATATTCCGCCCGAAGACGAGATTAAACTGAGGAATATAGTGAAAATATTTTCTAAATATTACCGTGAGTCGGTCGAGAAAATCGCTGACAATATAAACAACGTCGCCTCACAATTGCCCAAAAGAAGAGAAAGAGTCCAGCACATAGGCCTTTTTGGGTATTCGCGCGGTTTGGGAAAAGTTAAATTGCCGCGTGCGATCGGTTTTACTGCCGCTCTATACACTCTCGGTATCCCACCGGAGATAATCGGCACGGGTCGCGGTCTGCGAGAGATTGATAAAAAGAAATTGACACCCTTATTGGAAAAATATTATTTTAACTTCCGCAAGGATATTGCTCGAGCCTTAGCTTTTACAAATCGTGATGTGGTTGATAAACTAGCCGCAAGAGGGGGAGAGTGGAGCGAGATAAAAGAAGATATAAAAGAATTGGATAAATATTTGGGCACGACGATCGAGCCTTCAACCGCTTATGAAAAAGAGCATGCGAAACTTGTCGGACAAATGCATGGTAAAATTTTTACCGGAAAGGCACCGGCAGAGCTTATTACAAGAGCGGGTGTACTGCGAAGAAGCCTGGGTTGATTATTTTATATATTTTCCAATTTTTTTTATAAGGTCGTTCAGGTCGATGTTACTTTTTACCATATAGTCGACTGCACCAAGTTGCATTGCTCTATCGACGTCTTCTTTTTGACTTAAGTTGGAAGTAACGATCACCGGAGTAGATTTGAATTTTTCATTTTGTTTTATTTCTGTAAGTACCGCAAACCCGTCTTTAACGGGAATGATAAGATCCAGGAGGATGAGGTCGGGAGTGAAAGTTTTTAATGCGTCGATTGCTGCGGCGCCGTCGTATGCTATCACTGTCTCGAAACCGGCTTTCGCTAGCTTTACTCGGTGAGCATTCGCAAGAAATTTGTCATCCTCGACGATCAGTATTTTACTCATAAAAATATTATATACGATCAAGCCTTTTTTTCCTGTCCAAGTTAAGTGGTTTGTATTATCCGATGTGGTGGGTGATTTTTTTTAGCACTCCGTTCATGTCGGTGTTGGCTTTTATGAGGTAGTCTACCGCTCCTCTTTCATGGGCGAGGCTGCCCTGATTGTCGATGTTTGTTATAACGATAACAGGAATATTTTTTGTTTCGATGTGGTGTTTGAGTTTGGTGAGTACGGTCAAACCACTATCATTTCCGGGGAGTATAAGGTCGAGAATTATTAGATCGGGATGATTGCCTATTGCGGCGGCTAAACCTGTTTGGCCGTCGGTTGCGTAGATTAGATTGTATGTAGCTGATAATTTTTCTGAGTAGGCTTTGCTTAAGATAGGATCATCTTCAATGATCAAGATGCTTTTCATATGACCGTATTATACACAATTTATACATCTTTATTTATTGTAGTTTCCTTCCAGTGTTACTTCACCTTTTTTTGCCGTTGAACCGGCGAGGGGGAGGCTGAACCAAAATTGTGTACCGGCACCTTCTTTACTATCAAACCAGATTCTGCCGCCGGAGGAGTCGATAATTGCCTTCGCCAAATAAAGACCCAACCCCGTGCCGTCGGTTTCATACTTTAAGATGTTTGTTGCCCGGAAAAATTTTTGGAAAATTTTATTTTTTTCACTTTCCGGAATTCCATAACCTTCATCTGTTACGCATGAGACGATATTCTCTTTGTTTATAGAAACAGTGAGGCTGACAGAGCGTTTAACGGGAGTATATTTTATGGCATTGGTAAGTAAGTTCATATAAACATGGCGGATGAGTTGCGGATCTATAGAAATAAGAGGCAGGTCTTTGGGGATATTTATATTTAGAGTCTGCTCTTTTTCCTGTACTTTCATCTTTAGTTCCCCGACAACACTGTTTATCAGATCGGAAATATTAGTTGGTTCCGGTTGGATTATGATGCGGCCGGATTCTATTCTCGAAATATTTAATAGATCATTTACCAATACGATCATACGCTCGTTTGATTCGTTTATTATGTCTACGAATTCTCGCTGGCGATCGACGAGAGGTCCGGCATCACCATCAAGAAGCATTCTCAAATACCATTTTATGGCCGACAAAGGAGTTCGGAGTTGGTGGGAAGCAAGCGAGATGAACTCGGTTTTCATCTTATCTACTTCTTTTTCTCTTGTTACATCACGAAAAACTATCATAGCGCCGGTAATGCGGTTGGCCGAATAAATAGGTGTTGAGGTAATAGCCACCGGAAAGCGACTGCCATCATGACGTATATAGTAATAACTAGAAACATGCGCACTATGACCGGTTTCCCATGCGGCCTGCACCGAACGTTTTTCTTTAGGTATAGGATTGCCGTGCTCATCAACCACACCAGGCATGTCGCTGCCCCATTTTTTACCCACTACTTCTTCATGTTGCCAGCCGATCATGTCTGCCGCCACTTTATTTATGAAAATAACTCTGCGGTTGGTATCGATTGCGACAACCGCATCACCGATATTATTGAGAAGAACTTCATCTTTAGCTTTGTCTTGCAGCATTCTGTCATGTGTATTTTCCAGTTCGTTAAGTGTTTTTTGTATATTTGCTTGGGATCTTATAACCGCCGGTTCAATAACCCACAAAGCAACTATAGATGCCAAAGTTGCCGAACCAATAGCGGCGAATATAAGCACTATCAGCATTACCCATCTTAGCCACTCGGTCGAGTTGAATTGAAAATAGAGAGTCGCATAAGAAATCAGCGCTATCGGAAGAAGGGATGACAGAAGAAACATTCCGAAGAGTTTTACTTTCACATTCATATATTCATAGTACCACAACAAGTATTGACTTAAAAAATATTTATTCCAGCTCTGGATAGATGTTTATCTATTTGATATCATGGCGTTATGGCAGTTTACAATAATCAACAGCTTTTTAACTCCCTAAAGGAGCTGGCGATCATAGATGAGAAACGTTTGACGGAGGCTTTCGATACATCAACTTCTTCCAATCAACCGCTCGGAGACGTTCTTATCGAAAAGGAACTTATAACAGAAGACAATCTCGCAAAAACAATCAGTGGAATCACGGGTATAACTTATATCAAGCTCAAAGAAGTTCAGATACCTTCGGAAGTACTACGCATAATCCCCGAAGTCGTCGCCAAAAAGCAGCGGATAATCGCTTTCAAGAAAGACAAGGAGGGGTTGCATGTGGCCATGTCAGATCCTTTCAACATGCAGATGCGTGAGTTTCTGGCGAAAAAAACCGGGTTACCGATAGTTGTGTATTTGGCTGCCGACCGGGACATCTCCGACATTTTTTCCCAATACACAACCAACTTTACCGCTGCCTTCGATCATATTATCGCCGAACACATCGCCGATGCCAAGAATGCCAAGCAAGAAGATCCGCCGATTATAAAAATAGTCGAAACAATTGTGACTTACGCCTACCAGAATCGGGCTTCCGATATACATATAGAACCGGAAAAGATAAAAGCGGTCGTACGTTTTCGTATCGATGGAATATTGCATGATATAGTCGATCTGCCAAACGAACTGCACACACAGGTAGTGACCAGAATCAAAGTACTGTCACATCTGCGAACAGACGAACACCAGTCACCTCAAGATGGTAAAATCCAGATGGTTGTCGATTCGGAACAATTGGATATCCGCGTCTCTATCGTTCCGATAACAACAGGTGAGAATATCGTCATGCGACTTCTCACCGAGAGGGCGCGGCAATTTTCTTTAACCACGCTTGGATTCGACACGGAAGACCTGAAAAAGCTTATAGCAGCTTATTCCAAACCATACGGAATGGTTCTCTCCACCGGTCCTACCGGATCAGGAAAAACCACAACTATGTATGCCATCCTAAAACTCTTAAATAGCCGTGGAGTGAATATAATGACGATCGAGGATCCGGTCGAGTACGGAATAGAAGGTGTAAATCAGATTCAAGTCAATGCCAAAGCCAATCTCACTTTTGCCACAGGTTTAAGAAGTATATTGCGGCAAGATCCCAATATTATTTTGGTGGGAGAAGTACGCGATGAGGAGACGGCTGATATTGCCGTAAATGCTTCTATGACAGGCCATCTAGTTTTGTCCACTTTACACACAAACGATGCAGCGACCGCGATCCCGCGACTTCTCGATATGAAGATAGAGCCTTATTTGATAGCTTCAACTGTTAGTTTGATAATAGGCCAGCGGTTGGTGCGTAAAATACACGAACCGTGTCGGGTGAGCGAGGAAACTGATATTGCCGATATCGTTAAACTCACCGGCTCCGCTCTCGTAAAAAAACTTTTCGGACAGCATAAAAAAATCAGATTATACAGAGGAAAGGGATGTCCTCTGTGTCATGGTACCGGATATGAAGGACGTGTGGGGATATTCGAGGTCCTGGAGGTAGGCGACAAGATACGGGAAGCAATTGTGAAAAGGGAGAATGCCGACCACATTCGCCGCGTAGCGATTGAACAAGGTATGAGGTCAATGTTGCAAGACGGGCTTGAAAAAGTAAAGAACGGGCTCACGACCGTCGAAGAAATCTTGCGGGTGACGCAGATGTAGACTAATATTGTTGTATGCTCTCATTAAATCGCGTAAGCAATGTCGATAAAGTTCTTTTTACCAAACATCTCTCGGTGATGATCAGGAGTGGTATAGTGATAACCGAAGCGATCCAAACACTTATCCCGGAAACAAAATCTCTCTATTTCAAAAGTGTACTTTCGACAATACTTAAAGACATTGAAAACGGCCAGACTCTTTCCAAATCTATGGCCAAATTTCCATCGGTTTTTGACAGACTATATGTAAACCTGGTTAAAATTGGAGAAGAATCCGGCACACTCGACGTCAATCTTATATATTTGTCGGAGAAATTACGTAAAGAATATTCTCTGAAAAAGAAAGTGCAGAGCGTCATGGTTTATCCGTCTATAGTTGTGGTTGCTGCGATCCTCATCGGCGGTTATATTTCTTTTTTTGTCTTACCTCAGCTCTTGGATTTTTTCAGTACTCTGAACGTGCCTCTTCCGCTAACCACAAAAATTTTATTATGGTTTGCTTGGTTGGTTAAATATTATGGTTTTCTACTCACGGGAGCTGCAATTGTAATAGTCTGGCTTTTCGCTGTAATAACACAAACAAGAAAGGTACGTCCTTATTGGCACAGATTTTTACTAAAAATTCCAATCTATGGTTCCTTTATACGCAACGCCAATCTGGCGGAATTGTTTCGTAATTTGGGTATTATGCTCAGAAGCGGACTGACTATCGTTACCGCCCTTACTATAGAAAAAGAAGCATCAGATAACGAAGTGTTCCGTGATTACATTGGGAATATTGCTTCCGGTCTTTCCCGGGGAAAAAGTATGGCCGATTTTATAACTGAGGGATCGTTTAGCCACATACCCCCTTTAGCGGTGAAAATGATTGCCGTCGGCGAAAAAACGGGCAAACTCGATGAATCTTTTGCTTATTTAGGTGATTTTTTTGAGGAAGAGCTAGACTCGGCGACAAAAAATATTTCCGCCCTAATTGAGCCAGTTATAGTTGTCGTTATCGGAATCGTGGTGCTTTTTCTAGCATTCTCTATAATCTCGCCAATTTACCAATTGACGGGTAGTATTCACAAATGAGTAAGCTCACCGGCGGATTTACTCTGCTCGAGCTTCTTCTTACTGTCGCGATTATTGCGGTCTTGGGAGTCGCCTCAACCGGTTTTACGGCAAGATTTTACCGCCAGAACGATGTCGTAAACACGACAGAAAGATTGGTGCAGAGTTTGCGCAAAGCTCAATCGTATAGCATGGCTGGAAAATATAACGGCACAAAAAACGATTGGGGAGTCAATTATTCCGCGAATAAAATCACTCTTTTTCTAAGTGACGCTACACTTGCCGATCCATATACTAGTCGCTCAACCGCATTTGATGAAATCTGGAACGTAAGTAGTTCTGTATCTTTAAGTGGTTTAAGTCAGGTTAGTTTTTCCAATGCAACCGGATTGCCGTCGACTACGGCAACAATAACGATATCGGCAGGAAGTACATCGCGGACGGTTACTTTGAATTCACAGGGGGTCGTCAGTTTTTGAATATGAACAAAGCAAAATCTGGTATATCTATTTTGGAGGTGGTCTTAGCAGTAGCTGTTTTTGCTATTTTTGGCGTGCCGGCAATCGGTGCTATCGTACGGGGCTTTAGTGTGAACCGATTGGCTCTTGAGGAAGTGATCGCTACACAGTTTGCCAGCGAGGGTATAGAGGCGATGCGCTCCATTAAAAACCAGTCGTTTAGTCTGGTCGTCGATACGACGGCTGCCGGAGTCGTCCGCAATGGTTCGAATGTCTGGGCCTTTTCCGGTCTCAATAATACATACGCTGCTCCCAAAACTTACACCCGCATATTAAAAGTAGAAAGTGTGAATCGTGACGGATCGGGCAATATTGTTCCGACGCCAACTGGCACGGTCGACTCACTTACCAAAAGAGTGACTTCGACGGTGACCTGGAGTTTTAGCACCGGACGACCCGAGTCGGTAAGTTTGAGCGCTTATTTATCCGATTGGAAAAAAAGATTAAGCGGAATAGTTCTCTACGGCAACTCGACGACCACTCCAAGATATCGTGTCTACGATTCATCGGCGATAAAATTTGACTCGACCGCATCGACAATAGCGAGCATTAGTCCGTTGAATGTAAAAGTACGTACTTCACCAACAAAAATTGAAGCCATCGGAGGTGCTGTAAACTCTTCCGGCACTCTGCAGGTTATGTGTTTCGATGGCGCCAGCTGGACTAATGAGTGGTCTGTAGCAGTGGGTGGTACCGGGACGACCAGGAGATTTGATATTGCCTACGAAACATCAAGCGGAGATGTGATTGTGCTTTATTCGACAAATACGGCGACAAATAATGAGCTTGCATATCGGACTAAACTAGGGTCATCAGGATGTGGCGTGGCCAATTGGTCGGGAGCAACAAACATTACGTCCGCTCGGACAAACGGAATTGTCCAATGGGTTAAGTTGGCTGGGGATCGTCGCTCAAACAGCAATCTTATAACAGCAATATGGGCGGATGCAGCGTCGGATATGTCCGCTTTAGTGTGGAGTGGTTCCGCTTGGGGTAATGAACCGGCCGCCGCTCTTGAGACGGCACTTGAGGTTGTCGCGGCCGCTCAGGATGTGGATTCGTTTGATGTGGAATATGAGTCGACATCAGGTAATGTTATGGTCGTGTGGGGGTCAGGCGGAAATGCCACCACCAACGGAGCATATTATGGACGTTGTACAGGCGGAACATCTACTTGTACATGGGTTACAAAAACCGCCTTGCCGACTTTTGCCAACGACGCCACCAATTTAGATCTTGCCGCAAACCCGAACTCAAATGAAATGGTTTTTGCCTCAATAGGTAATGCTGGTTCCGATTTGCAGGTCGGCTACTGGTCGGGCAGTACTTGGACAAATACAAACGATATAGACAGGAGCGCACGAGCTCCTACAGCCGGTTCAAGTCTCGTTGCGGCGGGTTTTCTTGTGTCTGGAGCCCCGTCCCGTAGCGTGATAGTTTATGCCGATAATACAGCCACAACCACCAGTATAAGTTACTATACGGGTAACGCCGGAGTATTTACTTCCCAATCAGATTTTGTACCTTCTCCAGTACCAGGGGTTCATAGGTGGTACTCCATAGATACTGATCCTTTCGATAAAGACAGCCTCATATTAGTATTTTCAGATGCAAATAACGATATGTTTGCCAAACAATTAACAATGACATCAGCAGGCTCATTCAGTTGGGCGAACGCCGACAGCGCTGCCGCTCTTGAGGCATCTCTTGGTCAGGCTATTACCAATCCATTTGAATTCGAGTACTGGAGGTACTAGTAGATGAAAAGTATAAAATCAGGATTTACTTTTATTGAACTTCTTATTTATATTGCGGTTGTGGCTTTAGTTATGACGTCCATGATGCAGCTTGCCTGGAACGCGATTGGGGCCGGGCTCAAAAACTCCAAACTCGCCGAAGTACACGCAAATGCCAGATATATAAGCGAAAGGATAAAATACGAAATACGTAACGCCAACGGAATCAATACCGGTAGCTCTACCTTTGGTTCCAGTCCTGGTGTCCTCTCACTGTCTCAGACGGCTCCCAATGATCCCACTGTTATAGATCTTTCCGGTGGGAATGTAAGGATCAAGCAGGGAGCGGGGGCGACCGTTAACCTCAATGCAAGCGCGACCCAAGTGACTAGTCTTATTTTTACCAACTATACCTCGGCTGATAATCTTACAAAAAATGTTTCCTTTAGTTTAACGATTCAGTCGAATTATTCCGGTCAGCGTTTTGAATATAAAGAATCGGTTTCTTTAAAAGGCGACGCCGAATTAAGAAGTAATTAAATTATGGAAAATAAAAGAGGTTATGTTGCACTAAGTGTCATCATTATCATTTCTGTTGTAGTGGTTATTATAGCTTCCACTTCTGCACTGGGTAGTATAGGTGAAGCACAGTCGTCATTGGCGCATTTCACCGGTGAAAAAACTTTAAATTTTGTCGAAGGGTGTGTGGAAGATGGACTTATGAAGGCGCGCGCCTCCTCAAGCTATAGCGGTAGTACAATAACTAGACCCGAAGGTATATGTACCGTAACGATAACGGGCGCAAGCAATCCGCGAACTTTGCAGGCCACTACCACCGATACTAAATACAAACGTACCGTGGAAGTTAAATATAATCGCACCGCTCGTGGAATCTCTCTTATAAGCTGGAAGGAAATTCAATAATCATAGTATAATGAGGCAAAGTTATTTCCTAATATGTTATTTGGTGTCAAAAAAATAGTATTTTATATTTCGGCAGAATCGATTTCCGTGTATGAAATCGAGCTCGAGAAAACTTCAAGATCATCTCTTCGTGAAGTTTGGAAGCACGGAACACAACCGTTACCAGATTTTCTCGCGGTTGTAAGAAAAAAATTCGGCAAAAACATTAGGTTACTCATAGACGACTCCAATGCATACGTGCTAGCCCTTACAGGCCTGGAAAAACCAAACGCAGAAAATGTGATTGACGCTGTATCTGGCATTATTCCGGAAGATATAAGAAGCAGTGAATGGAAATATTACAAACAAGGCGAGTATATCCAGTTAATAGCCTATCACAAGGAGTTGATAGATAATTTAATTAACCCTATCCGTAAGGCCGGATTTGAAATTGAGTTTATTGGACCGATATCTACAATTCTTGGTCGTCAGATTGAGAAGCCCTCGATTATTGTCTATAAAAATTCTGATATTAATTTTATCGCCGTAAAGTCTGAGGTTGTTATTGCGTCGGTTAAAGATCAGATAAAAAACTTGCGTGAAGGTCTGGCGAACTTCAGAAAGTATATAAGGGAAAAATATCAGTTCGAATCGCCAGCGGTTATTTGTGTTGGTATAACAGTAGACGAGTGTAAGACCGCAGAAGATAAGGATGTAGAGTACACATCTTCGAATCTTGATCCTTACATATTAATAGCCGCCACGCAAACAATCGTGGCATCGAGTGAATCATCAGTGAGTAGTAGATCTAGTTCCAAAACTATTTTAGTTTCAGTGGTTGCTATATTGAGTATAGTAGCTGGCGGTGGTTGGCTGGCGCTTAACCGATTTCAGTTTACCGCAGGAGAAGAAAGAAAGCCTACACCGGCAGTCGTGATCAGGCTTACTCCTGTTTATACACCCACATCCGTGCCTGTAATTAACAAACAAGCACAAGTTAACAAAAATGAATATTCTATCAGAGTGCTCAACGGTAGCGGCAGAAGTGGTGAAGCAAGTAAACTGAGTCAATCACTCACCGAAAACGGATATAACGTTGTGGAAACGGGTAACTCCGAAGGTAGAAATATCGGTAATACAAAAATACAGTTTTATACCAATGTTCCTGAAGACATTCAGGTAGAGCTTGACAAATTTCTTCAGGAAACATACACTAAAGTAACAGCCGAAAATAAAATAGCCAGTGATGGCGCGGATATTACTATTATAATTGGCGGGTAAAAACATGACAAATCTCAAAAAAGGTTTCACGCTTATTGAACTTTTAGTCGTTATTGCAATTGTCGTTGCACTTTCTGTTGCTGTTTTCGTTGCTCTCGATCCGGGTAAACGACTCAAGGACGCCAGAGATGCCCGACGCGTATCCGATGTTGATAGTATTCTCACCGCGGTACATGAATATATAGTAGATAGTAAAGGTACTTCCCCAACAGGACTTAATACTACCGAGAAGCAGCTGGGTACGGGCGGTTCAGGTTGTGCTATTTCTACGGGTGGCTGTACGGTTGTAACAACCGCTTGTCTCGATTTATCTACCGACTTGGCTCCTTATCTCAAAAGTATGCCGATAGACCCGCTCGGTGGAACATCTTACACATCAGCAAAAACAGGCTATAGTATCGTTCAGGATGCTAACGGTCTGGTCACTGTGAGAGCATGTGGCACGGAAGGATCGACAAATATTGCCGCTTCAAGATAAAGACACAACTTTTTACAAAAAGGCGGTCATTTAGACCGCTTTTTTTGTGTAAAGTAATCATTTTTCTATCAAGTGATATAATAATCCGATGACTAAGCAAACACGAAGTCTCCCCGATTGGCCGCATTACTTTATGAATTTGGCGCAGGTGGTTAAAACCCGTGGCAATTGTCTTCTCAGGCAAGTAGGTGTGGTATTGGTAAAAGACAAGCGCATCATCGCGACTGGCTACAACGGAACTCCCCATGGACTTACGAACTGTCTGGATGGTGGTTGTGGTCGTTGTCTGAAAAAAAAGAAACAATTGATAAAGCCGGGAGAAGAAAAAGGTTCCTGTCTATGCGTGCATGCGGAGGCAAATGCCATATTGCAATCGGCCTACCACGGCGTTTCGACCAAAGGTTCTATTATGTACAGTACTCTTTCTCCCTGTCTTCTTTGTGCCAAGGAGATGATCAACGCAGGAGTTATGGAGATTTACTACTCGGAAACCGACAAGTCAGATGAGGAGAGTTTAAGATTGCTCGCACAACACCTGAGAAAAGTAGAACATTTAATTTAATCTTCGTTTAATTGGGACATTGACTAATATCGTTATCAAAGCCCGATTCGAGTTGTTTATAATGTTATAACATGAAGAAAATCGTCTTTATTGTATTGTTGTTTTCCTGTTTTATTCTTCCGGTTTACGCCGAGGAAAACGTTAAAAATAATAAATTCGGCATACATCTTGCTGTCCCACAGATGGACGATATTGATCGTGCCGCTACACTTGTGAATTCATCCGGTGGCGATTGGGGATATGTCACGCTTGTTATACAAGAGAATGATCGCGACCACGGCAAATGGCAGCATGTTTTCGATCAGTTACGCAAACTTCATCTTATCCCGATAATTAGACTTGCTACCAGTCCACAACTTGATGTTTGGCGCCGGCCGGAGGCGTCAGATACTACCGAATGGGTAAAGTTTTTGAATTCCCTTAACTGGGTTGTCAAGGATCGTTATATTATCTTATTCAATGAGGCCAATCATCATTCGGAATGGGGCGGGGAGGTGGATGCGGATAACTTTGCAGTTACTTCTTTGGCATTCGCAAAATCTCTAAAACAAGCGAATGCCGATTATTTTATCATGCTGGGGGGACTTGATGTGTCAGCGCCTTCAGCGATGCCCATATCGGAAGATGCGGAAAAATTTATGAAAGTAGTCTTTTCTGCAGATAGGATTTCCGATTGGAATAGTTTGCTGTCGGGCTGGTCTTCTCACTCTTACCCCAATCCTGGCTTTGCCGGTTTGCCGACGGCAATAGGCCGGGGAACAGTGAGAACTTACGATTGGGAGCGGAGATTATTGACGAATTTCGGGGTAAAAGATTTACCGATATTTATTACCGAGACCGGTTGGGATGCACAGGTTGTTAAAGATAGTAAGGTCGCTTCATATATGCAATACGCCTACTCTAATATCTGGCTGCCTGATGAACGTGTTTATGCGGTCACGCCATTTCTTTTGAATTACGAATCGGATCCTTTCTTGGGATTTTCTTGGTTGTATCGGGGTGGGAAAGAATACCGACCAGTTTATGAAGAAATAAACAGAATGCAAAAAAAATCGGGAGATCCATCCATAGTCGATAGTTCTTCCCTACAGGGGAGTTTGCCATACGAATTAGTAATAGGGTCGATCTATAGGTTTCCGATGATCTTGAGAAATACCGGACAGAGAGTATGGCGCAAAGAAGACTCTTATAGTATCCGTCTCGAAGGCCTGGACGGTACGTATTATTACGGTTCGGAAATTGACGGACTCGATCCACTTCATGAAACTAACGCATACGTATATGCGCAAACTATCAATGATGATCCCGGACAAAAAGCCGCCGAGATATGGTTGTATAGAGATAAGGAAAAAGTCCAACTTATAAGACGATGGTCATTCGACATATTACCTCGACCAAGTTTGGATTTTGAAGCACAGGTTTTTCCGGCTTTTTTGGCCGATGGCAAAAATTACGAACTACAGATATTCGATGAGAACCAACAACTCGTATATAAGAAAAAAGATATAGATGTTAAGCAGTCGAAGGGGCATATTGAACAAGTCGCCAATGTATTATTTAACCATCTGTATCGCGTAGTTTTATTGCGTCCTCCATATTTACCACGTCAGGCATATGTTTTATTCAAGAAGGGTGATAATTCGGTCGTTTTTCCCCTTACCGTTCCGGTAGATTTCAATGGGGACGGTGCGTTTGATGCCAATGATATTCCCGCTCTTTTCAGGGGTAATGATAAATAATTTAGATTATTACAGCCTGATTTTGTTTGTTGATATTACTATTATCGAGAATAAAAATATCGGTATTGTATCCATCGACGGCTACCCATTCTCCCTCATCACGTAATATCCTTTCATACGGTGTACACAACCTGCAGCCACCATGAGGGCATTTGAATTTTTCCAATTTTCTTGCGACTTTAATTTTCCTTGCGATTCCGATAACTTTTTCGTGAGCATCTTGCTTATCCGGTAAGTTCGCCGGTGTAAGTTCGTCCGACCGCGCCAAGTACCAATAACTGGCGCCGTGAATATTGAACTGTTGGCAGTTGGATACTAATAAGCAGTAAATCGGCAACTGCAATGAATTATTTTTTTCATCATTATTGCCAGTTTTGAAGTCTATTATCTGCACACTGTTTTTTTCGGGAATATACTCTAACCAGTCGATTTTCCCGCAAAGGATTATACCTTCTTTTTCCGAAAGCCAATAGTGTGGCAAATCTTGTTTTATCTTGACTGCTTTTCTGGCTATTGGACCCGGGTGCTTGATTACTCTTTCTATCATTTCTCGGCCACGTTTTTTGTACTCCGCTTCAGTTTCTAAATCTAGAAAGCCGCCATATCTTCCGGTTACCTTCGACCAGGCTGTGTTATATTTGTCCATAAGCGGATCAGATAGTCTTTTCTCGACCGCAATAACAGATAGAGATTCGATAACATCATGCACGGCTTGTCCTAGAGCCAAAGGAGGGCTCATTATCTTCATTTTTCGGTTGCTTTGTGGATTGCGGTATACATTTTTCAAATAATAAGCCCGTTCACACTCTAAAAAATCACTTATTGAAGAATGAGAAACCCAAACGGCAGTATATTTATCGGGAGGCATAGTAAGTTATTATATCACTTTGCGTTATCTATAGATTCATTCAACTTGGAGAGTCTATCAAAAGAAACGCTCTTTACATAAGGGTCAATACCCAGACGACACGCCCACTCAACCTCGGTGCCTTTTGGGATCTGTATCGATACACCCGAGAGGGTGGTTTTATATTCGTGAAGTATGGTTAGATCATAACTTCTTATATGTTCAAGTGCTTGTTCGTAAGTAGTATTATTTACAAATCGGATTATTAAGCTGCCTTGTGCTGCGTCTTGCATCGACTGAAACTCATAAGATCTTTCACTCATACATTGATTCAGATTATTCTCTAATTTTGAGGTTGGGAGTAGTTTTACATACGGATTCGAAGGTTTGATATATTTGGTTTTTGTTCTGTCGTAGATCAAAAAAAGTAAAACTCCTATAAGCAGGATTAGGATTGATGTTTTTATGATGTAGCCAATCATGTGCTCATTTTGATTCAAGCGCGATATCGATATGGGTCGGCTTATTTTTCTCTATAAACTCGTCGCTTGTATATGTGTTAAATCCCACAGCATCTACTTTTAGTTTGTATACCCCCGAAGGTACTCGAAACATATATTTGCCATCATTACCTGTTGTATAAGGATTTACTATTCCTCCAAGTACTTCGTCTGCCGAAACTATATTGAAATCTCCTTTTTCGTTCTTTTTTAATATGGTAATTTTTGCACCTTTAATTGGTTTTTTTGTTTTCTTATCAATAATTTGACCTTCCGGATCCCATGTAAGCATCAGGCAGGAAGTCGTTGGCAAATCCGTTAGATCAAATAATCCTTGTTTTTGTGCCGGAGCGTTACCTTGGATGCCTTTTGGATCGACGGAATTCATAGCAACGAACATTCTTCCCACTTGAAAGCCATGCGTGGTGCTTTCCCACTCTATCGGACCAATTCTTCCCTGATTGTCAGAGCGGACGGGCTGACCGGCTGGAATGGGGGTTGAAGTACCGTTTGTCGTATCGAATATGCCTATAAGCGTGTAGTTGTATTTTGAGCGTAGATCGTTAAGTAAGCTTGTTCCCAATAGTTGCTTATCCACGGTCTCGTTTCCGGTCGTACATTGTGGTCCGACTTTGGGTAATCCGTTGGAGTCGTCAGTGTTTATAAGACATTCGAGTATATAGGTGTCGCTGCTTGGTAGGAGGTTCACACCATTTAACTTTGCTCTTTTTGTATCATCACCACTCGTGCCCTGACATAATGACAATATTTCGGAGCATGGTGACGAATTTACACACGCCCACCGCTGAGCATCCATATTAGAAGGTGGATTTTGGTCGTTACCTATAGGTGAAAAAGTGGGTGCGACCGTAATAAGTACCTGCCTTTGAAATTTAGTCGGAGTTGGTGTGAAAGAAGGTGTGGGTGTGTTCGTTGGCCTACATAGGGCACTACATACATCTGCTGGCTTACCTGAGGCAATGCAACTATTATAACAATTTTGAGACGAAGGAGTTGCGGTAGGTGCTGGTCTCGTTGGGCCGGCGCTGCCACAGACAGCTTGATAGTCATAGTAACCGCGCACCCAATCTGCGTCTGTATAATCTTTGTCACCATTGGGGTCACAATAACCACCAGCAAATGTCATATCACACCCCGTAGTTTCCGGAGTATGGAAGCAAAAATTATCCCTCCATCCATGTGAGTCAGCCGGAGGATTACATGAACAACTCGTTGGTGGATTGTTGCGGGTTGGTAAGGTTAGACTTATATAACTTGTGGAGTTATTTACCGGATTTGGTACAACACCGGTTGCAAATTCTATTCCGTTTAGGCGGCATTTATATACAAAATCGCGGCAAGCAGCATCTATAGTTGCGATCGAACACTGCTGATTGGTCGACGAACTGTCAATGGAGCAAGAATCGGATTTGAGAAGTCCCTGACAAGGAGCGCAGCGCATGTCATTTTGGACTACGTCGCAGGTCACCGTTTCCGAAGGATTGGGTAAAGTATCAGCTACAAACAATACTTGCACCGCACCCGTTGAGCATACGTTTCCGTTCATTGGTGTTGGTGTGGGTAAACTACAACTGCCACAACAACTAGAGGTTGCAATTTGGGTTCCTTGGGAGACCCAGGACGGCGGTGTGCCCAAACATTGAAAGACCTGTTCGACAACGTCACCTCCTGCACCGGGACACGAGGCGGGCGGTTGGAGGCAGTATTGACCTATGCGATTACACGTACCATAACACCCCGATTGCGAACAAATAGTTCCACATGTGGAAGACTGCGCCAAGATGATTTTTACCATTGAAAATAAAATGAGTGAGATTATTCCGATGGAAAAAATAATATTAAGTAGTTTTTTCATATTTAGTGGAAATTAATTCGGTTTGTGTTTATAAGTTCATCCAAAGTAGTATAACCACCATTGAATTTTTTTGTCACAAAAACAATGATGGTAGCGTAGGGTTGACCGTTTGCATCCTTGAGTTCATATGACGGAGAAACTTTTCCCTGGACTTGTTTATAAAGAAAAGTATGGAAACCGGTATCGGTATAAAAAAGCTTTTGTTCCGCAGTGTAATTTTTTTTGTATTCATTAAGCTGGTTGTCGTTGAGAACAAGTAGAGATTGATCAGAATTTGCTCTCGCAACAACTTCTTCCGGATCCATGTCAGAGGTGAACAGAGACCGATATTTTTCTATAAGTTGCGAAGCTTGTTTTTTAAGATCGCCATATCTGCTTATGGCCTCAGGAGAAGAAACCATATTTTTGTATTTTACTTTTACATATGCGAAGTCGATTGAGCCTATGAGTTGAGACTTTATCGCTTTTTCCATTTCCGGCACTTCTTTTTCCATTCCATCAAAGCCAAACTCTTCATTACGACGATAATCGAGATTATTAGATTTGATTATTTCTTTATATATATAGTAGCGCTCTACACGATTTAGGACATACTCTCGAACTCTTTGGTTATTTGCATTTCTATATTTTCCAAACCCTTGATCGTATACCGACTGTGGAATTGGAGTATCTTTGTATCTTGTGGGTAAGTTTTTAAGATAAGTTGGTGAAAGTGAGGGGTACGTTGTTGTTGTGGGCTTAATTTCTGGCTCTTTATCGTATTTTGAAAGAGTTAGGTCGACTATGGCTATTATGATGATGAAGATGACGGTCGCAACTACAATAGGAATGTATTTTTTGAGATTTTTTGGCGGTTGCTTCATTGTTTATATCATTCTAAGCAAATCCGTGATAAAAGTAAATCGAAATTAAACTCAATATTCTATTGTGTATTTGTGAAAAAATTGGAGTCTCTCTTGGATATTTTTTGCTTTTGTTAGGAAACTCCCCATACCGATCACGTCAGGCCTGTAGTTAAGTTTTACCAACTGCGGAATAGTAATGTCATTAATTCCTCCATCCATAAAAATTAACGACCTATAACCAATCTTTCTCAATTGTTCAATTTTTAGCAACTGATCTTGCAGGAAAGGTGATCCTTGAAATCCAGGATTAACCGTCATTATTTGAATCCCTTTCAATGACTTTAGGTCGAAAAGTTTATCTAAATCGCTTACTGCGTCTTCCGGATCGATTGCAATGCCTATAGCATATGAATTCGATCGGGGCATGGGCGTATTTTTGAGTGCACGACTATGAAGAAAAATGTTAGATATAGTAATTTTGTTTGAGATGGTAGATATCTCTTCGATTGCCTCAGAAAAATCGGTTACCATTAAATCTAAATCAAATTTTTTACCGTTAGTTTGTTCTTCGGGCCATTTTTTAATAACTTCAATTAATTCTTTTATTGTTATAGTAGTGTTTGGTACCAATTTACCGTCACATATGTCTATTTGAAAGTGGGAGAAATAACGACTCAATGTTTCATATTGATTCTGCATTTCGTCTACTGATTTGTTTAGAAGGGCGGGCACTGCTTTCATAAAGTATAATTATATCATTATGAAAGAGCATGAGACGCCAAAAGGATCAGATAATCTTTTGGAGAATCTTCGTGAAAAAATGCTGAAGCGGATAATCGGCTTAATTGCGCTTTCCATGCACCCGACCCGTATAAGAAGCTCCCAAGTTAGTAAAAAGAGATGAACGTATCAAAAAATGATGTACTAAGTAATCTCAGTAGATTTGTTTCATTTCCTTCTGTCTCTGCACAACCTTCAAGACAAGAGTTCATGGGCAAATCCGTTATTTTTTTAATTTCGCAGCTGAAAGATTTAGGTTTTCAATGTGAAGAGATGAAGATAGAAAGCTTTCCTGCGTGTATTATAGCGACATATCAGTATAAACCAGGTGCACCGACCATTGGTATATATGGTCACTACGATATTCAGCCGGAAGATCCTATCGATAAGTGGCTGAGCGATCCCTTTGATTTAGTTAGAAGAGAAGGGAAATTGTATGGTCGTGGCGTTGCTGATAACAAGGGGCACATAATACAAAACATTGAAGTTCTCAGATCGGTGATTAAGTCGAACAGATTGAAGGCGAATATTGTTTTTATAATCGAAGGCGAGGAAGAATTGGGTAGTGTACATTTCGAAAAATATATTTCTGAATATCGAGAAAAGAGAAATAACAAAGTACACCTGGAAAAAGTTGATGTTTGGTATATAACAGACACTGGCATGAGAAATGCCAAAGTGCCCCAGATTTATTATGGACTCCGTGGTCTAATATATTTTGAGTTAAATATCAAGACAGGTGTGCGTGACTTACACTCAGGAATTTATGGCAACAGAGTGCTCAATTCGATACATGTTTTATCCGATATAATCGCATCAATCAAAGACGGGGCTTCCGGTAAGGTCTTAATACCAAATTTTTACGATCCTGTGCGTCATATACCAGAAATGGAAATGAAATCCATGCGCGCTCTGAGCCGCTTGGACGAGGAAGAGATGGGGGAAGCGGGTGTTTGGCGGTTGCTTTCCCAGTGCGATCTCACTCCTTCATTAGTAACTAAATTATTACCTTCGTTCGACTTGCATGGGATATCTGGTGGTTATACCGGTGCAGGATCGAAGACGATAATCCCAAACACAGCTTCAGCGAAATTTTCTTTTAGACTCGTAGAGCATCAGAAAGCCTCAGAGATAGAAAAATTGGTACGCAATTTTGTTGCTGAAAAAGTACCGGAAGGGGCAAAATATGAATTGGTTACTAACAGCTTATCAGATCCTTTTTATTGTTCTATAGACGACCCGCTGATAAAGCGTACCGGTAAAATATTGTCAGAAACATTTGGTCATGAGGTTGTTTATAATCGTAGCGGCGGCTCGGTGCCCGCTGCAGAAATTATGCAACGGCTTTTTGGTAAACCTATTATATTAACTGGTTTTACTTTACCCGATGACAATATCCATTCTCCCAACGAAAATTTTGATGAGGAGACTTTTTTTAGAGGAATGATTGCACTCGAAAATATATATTTGTCTTATTAATTAGCGATGGACGGACTGAGTATTTTTGTAGACAATTTTATTCGTGAACATCCTTGGCAACAGATTAAAATCGGCAAAGAATCGTTTTATTATCTTTCCGGTGGGCAGGGGAGAAGTGTTTTTTTGATTTTTCCCGGTTCCGGTCAAGATGCGCTTTCCTGCTATGATCTTATATCTGGTTTTGAAGATAGATATAAAGTTATAGCATTGCAGTACCGGTCCATATACTCCATGGAATTATTTTTTGAATACGTGATAGAGGTTCTCAAAAAAGAAAAAGCCGATAAAGTTGTACTTTATGGATTGTCACTCGGTGGTTTTCTGGCACAGCATTTCTTGAGAAAGTATCCACAAATGGTTCAGTCACTCATTATTTCTCACGCAGGGTCGACTAAGTCCAAAACAATAAGGAGACGAGTGGCCATGCCAGCGGTGATCTTATATCCGGTAATAAGGGTAATCCCACAGAGATTGTTGAAAATTGCTGTAAGAAGAATTGCAAATTTTTTGCAATCACGTACTACAAATGTTCGTGGCTTATATGGGAAGTATTCTTCGCTCAGTGATTATGACCTAAGAGTTATTTTTGCACACAGAAGCAGCTTTACTATGGCAGATAAAAAATATCTCAAATCGATTTTCAATCTGGGTAAAGATTTGGAAAAAAAAGAAAAAAAATTCAATAGAGAGGATTTATCGAGCTGGAATGGTAAGATTCTTATATTAAGAACCGATAACGATCCTCTGGCTCAGGATGACGGTATTTTCAAAGAATATTATCCTGATGCAAGTGTCGTTACGTTTTCGGATACAGGCCACTTAACTCCTTTTATCAGGTCGAAGGAAATGATTATGAAGATAAAGTCCTGGTTGGTGAATCATTGACAGGGACCTGCATGTCCCATGTATTCTTGTTTGGAGATGTCTCCGTATATTGCCGGCGA